>CAMPIG010000164.1 GCA_946886255.1 uncultured Cellvibrio sp.
GTGTCACAGTCCTATTACGATGTAGAACAAATTGAATTATTAAAAGGCCCGCAAGGCGCACTCTATGGGCGCAATGCACTGGGCGGTGCGCTGATCATTACGTCTAAAAAACCGGATAATGAGTTTACCGGCAAGGTAAATATCGGCACCGGTAGCGGGGGTTTGAAAGAAGTCTCGGCATCTTTCTCCGGGCCATTGGCAGATGATTTATTTTTTCGTGTAGCTGGCAATCAACGCACCTTTGATGGCACCATCGAAAACGAATATCTCGAGCGCGGGCTTGAACGCAACAGCCGTGGCGTAAGCGGTGACGCGCCTAAAGATTCCTATATGGATTTTGAGGATAACGAAGATTTCCGTGTGCAATTGTTGTGGGAGCCCTCGGAATTTACCTCGTTAGATTATCGTTATTCGGAGAATAATCTGGAATCCGGGGCTATGTGGTACCGCAATATTTATCGCCTGGAAAGTAATCCTGAAGAAACCTACGAGTTTCCGATCAACTCCAACGGTAACCCCGTTGCGATTCGCGGTATCGATAGCCACACCGTGATGTACAAACACGCATTCGATAACACGGAGTTTTCCTGGATCACCAACCACACCGACACCAATGAACGTTACGGTGTTGCCGGTGAAGTGCGCGGCAATGATCGCACCGGGAATGTCTTGTTTTTCACCCAACCCTTTGTCGAAGAATTTATTGCACAATTGGATGATCCCGTGGATCAGGCTTTTTTTAGTGCGCAGATGGCCGACCAGCTCGCGGGTAATTTTGTCGGTAGTGATCAATATTACGATGTGGAAACCTTGTCATCCGAAGCACGTTTTTCAGGCGAGCGTGATCGTTTGAGTTATGTGGCTGGCGCGTATGTCTTGTTGACGGATCGCGCTGATACGATTCGCGCAACCTGGGAAACGCCCAATGGTGCGCCGTTTAATTGCGCACCGGCCTACGCTGGTGGTCCCAGTGTTACAGACTTCACGTGCAACGGATTAATCAACGCGACCCAGAATGAACAGGACAATACTGCCTGGGCATTATTTGCCAGCACCGATTATCAATTGTCCGATGTGCTCACGCTGACCCTGGCAGCGCGTTACGACGAAGACCGGCGCGAAGTCACGCGCATTGATGGCCCCACCGTCGATACCGATGGTGCGGGTGTCGGTGCCTGCGATTCAGATGCCGACCCGGAAAATTGTGCGCCTGCCGGTTTAAAACTTGAAGAGACGTTTGATGCGTTTCAACCCAAAGCGTCACTGGTTTACACACCGAATGAAGACTGGAGTTTATATACCACTTATGCACGCGGCTTCCGCAGTGGCGGTTTCAATGCCTCCGGTGCACTGCTGACTGACACTTACGATAAAGAAACGCTCGATAGTTTCGAATTCGGTTTCAAAACAACACTGCTGGATGGTCGCCTGCGCGCAAGCTCGGCGTTTTTTTATCAGGATTACCAAAACGCGCAGCAATTTGAGTTCGATGGCAACACCTTTGTGCAAAGTCTTTACAACATTCCGGAAAGTAAAATCTACGGCATCGAAGGCACAGTTGATCTGGCGGTAACCGAGACATTGACCGCCGGTGTCGGATTCGGCTGGATGGATTCTGAAATCGTTGAATTTGATGATGAAATCTTTAATCGAATGGAATCGGAATTATTGGCACGCACCGCCAACAGCGTAAAGTTACCCGCCGGCACGCGCGAAGCCTTTGATCATCAATTTGAAGGCGAACACCTACCCAATTTTGCCCACCAGACCGCCAATCTGTTTTTATTACACGAATTGCCCTTTGGTCGCGATAAAACCCTGATCACCCGCGTGGATTACAACTACTCGGGTGATCGTTACTGGTGGCTGGATGGCCAGGATGTACAGGAATCGGTCAACCTGGTGGATTCCAGCATTGCCTTGCAATTGGCGGATAACCTTGAGTTCCAGTTGTGGTGCAAGAATTGTTTCGATACGGAATATGATTCTGAATACGCACCCACAGAGAAAGAACTCTTTGGTGGTGCGGCAAAAGACGTGGCCTATCGTGCGCGGGGGATTACCTGGGGGGTTAAGGCGAAGTATGATTTTTAGGTAATTGACTGACCAGTGTCGGATTACGCTGTGCTAATCCGACCTACGGTTTTGTCGGCGTCCCACTTTATTATTGATGTGGGACGCTCTGAATTTCCATTCGCATTTTGTTGTTGCAAGGCTGCGTTTTTCGCGGCTTCCCACTTTACTTATCTACTGCCAATTCCCACCTTTCGCTCAGCGTTAACTGTTACTGGATGATCGACTAGTACCTCAGTTATAGTCCAGACACTTTGGCAGCGCGGTTATTTCTTGTGCAGAAAACATAGCGATAAATTGCACGCAACAATAACGCCCGATCTGCTTTCGATCACGCTTAATCGATTTCTTTTTCTCTTTTCGTTACATCGTCTCGTGTTTTTTGCGAAGTCAGCGCTTGCGATAAAAGGGGCTTGTGTTACGACAAGTGGGAATGAAGGTGTGGCGATTTCGCGGTTATTAGTGAGCGATTGTGATTTCATGAATACGTCAGAAATCTTGCCTGAAGGTAAACGCCTGACGTTCACCATATCGGTTGCTCAACTGATATTCAGGGAGTTGTGCTATCCAGGGAGCGTTGATGTAAAGGATCTGTGACTTACCTCACGAAAACGGTGGCGGAATGGTACTCAACCATTCGTTTCCACCAACAGCCGTGGTGTGGATAAACACTGCATCCACATAACAATCCTCCAAATAATAACAATGGAGAACATTAATGAACTCTCTGAAAACACTCTGGCGTGAGCGTGGCAACGGTATCCGCCACATACGCTGGTTATTGTCGGTCCTTGTTTTCAACCTGCTGGCCGTAACGACGGCATTTGCGCAAGCACCGGTAAGCACAGATTTTCAGCGGCATGTGGTCGCGGAAGGTCTGGACTTGCCGATGGAATTTGAAATATCTAAAGACGGTCGCGCGTTTGTGGTCGGAAAATGCGGCGCATTCTATGCGTGGAATCTCGATGGCGGCGTCGCCTCTCAAACCTCGACGGTACCCAATGTCCGTTGCGAATTTGAAGATGGTTTGTTGAGCGTGGCGCTCGATCCGAATTTCACCAGCAATGGTTATATTTATTTCCAATACACCGCGCCCGGTAGCCTCACAAGGGTATCGCGTTACACGGTTAACGCGAACAACACACTGAATTTAAATTCAGAAAGCATCTTGCTCGAGTGGCAAACCGGCGATGAAGCTCATGGTCATATGGGCGGTGCATTGCAATTTGATACTGCGGGCAACCTGATCATCACCACCGGTGATAACAAGGCCGCCGGTGGTTATTTCCAGCCTGCCGCCCAACAAACATCCGGCAACACCAACGACCTGCGCGGTAAGGTGTTGCGAATCAAACCCACCGCAGCCGGTGGCTACACGATTCCGGCAGGCAATTTGTTTATTGGCGATGCGACCCATCGGCCGGAAATTTATGCTATGGGTTTTCGTAATCCCTTCCGCCTTAACATCGACCCGCTCACCGGTTATTTGTATGTCGGCGATATCGGCCCGGACGCGTCGGCGGATAGTGCCGAAGGCCCCGGCGGGCTGGATGAGATCAACGAGATTCGCGAAGCAGGCAACTTCGGTTGGCCGTACATCATTGGCTACAATCAGCCCTATGCCGGTTTCAACCCCAACAATATCGTCAACAATTACAACCTCAACACCGGTGCCACTAACCTGCCCCCATCCAAATCGGCGCTGTGGACCATTCGCCACCAGGCGACCATGTCTGGCCCGGTGTATCGCTTTAATGAAAGCGTCGACCACGATTTCAAATTACCAGCGTATTACAACGGCAAGTTGATCTTCTGGGATTTCAACAGTAGCCGTTTTTTCACCATTGACCTGACCGCCAACAACAATCCGCCCATTGCTGAGCCCATGCCGCTTAACACCAACGGCTTCCAGGGCGCGATTGATGCGGAACTAGACCCGCGCACTCATCAGCTTTACGTGTTGCAGTGGGGTTCCGGCTGTTGCGACAAAGAGCCCTATGGTGGCGGCGCACTCTATCGCTTTGA
This sequence comes from uncultured Cellvibrio sp., assembly GCA_946886255.1. Next base: position 4,099 of record CAMPIG010000164.1, read on the forward strand.
CCACATCGGCGACCGCGATAACGGCACCAATATTTCTGTGGGCAGCACAGCCACTGCAACCTCGGCTGTTGGCGGCAACCTCGCGGCCTACGCGGTGGATGGCGACCCGGCGACCCGGTGGGAAAGCGCTGCGTCTGATCCGCAAACACTCAATATTGAACTGCAACAGGCATCCACCATCGGCAGCATTGTCATTACCTGGGAAAATGCCTACAGCTCGCGTTATGTGATTGAAGGTTCTATGGATGGCACTAACTGGGATGTACTGGTAAACAACACCGACGGCCACGGCGGAACGGAATTTCATTTGATCGATTCCACCAAAGAGTACCGTTACATTCGTTTGACCGGCACCGAGCGCGGCACGGGATATGGTCACTCGATCTATGAGTTTGAAATCTTCGCCGGTGGCGATGAAGAACCACCGGAAGACCTGACCGAGTTCGCTTACCTGAATATGCCGCACACGCTGGATACGCAATTCACCAGCGTACCGCGCCTGCTGTCGCAAACCGGCGTGTTCAGTAACACCGCGACGATGACTCCCAGCGAGAACCTCTTGCCGTTTGAGCCCAACGCCAAACTCTGGTCCGACCGTGCTGACAAACTGCGCTGGATCTCCATCCCTGCTGAGAAAAAAATTAACTGGCATGCGCGGGATAACTGGACCTACCCGCAAGGCACCGTCGCGGTTAAACATTTTGAACTGCCCTTGAACGCCAATAACCCGGCCCAGACCAAACGCCTGGAAACCCGGCTGATTGTGGTGCAAGCCGATGGCAATATTTACGGCGTGACCTACAAATGGCGTGCGGACAATAGCGATGCCGATCTGCTAATGGCCGGTGCGACGGAGAACATCAATATCACCGCCGCCGATGGCTCCACCTGGACGCAAACCTGGGCTTACCCGAGCCCGACGGAATGTACCGATTGCCACAACGCCGAATCCGCCAAAATTCTGGGTCTCAGCACACGGCAGTTGAACAAGAACTTCACCTACCCCGGCGTCGGCTCACAGAATCAACTCGCCCATTGGAACAATCTCAACTTGTTCAGCCCGGCGTTCACCAATAGCCAGATTGCAGGCTTCGACAAGATGGTGGATATCTCCGATACCAGTGCCTCACTGGAGCAGCGTGTGAAGTCCTACATCGATGCTAACTGTGCGCACTGCCACGGTGTCGGCAAAGGCGGTTCACAGTGGGATGCACGCTACAACACGCCGCTGAGCCAGATGCAAATCGTTAACGCCAACACCACGGGTATTCGCAATTACCTGAATGATTACGGTATTGATGATGCCAAGGTGGTGGCTGCCGGGGCACCGGAAGAATCCATCCTCTATATCCGCGATAAGAGCGTCGACCCCAATGACCGCATGCCCCCCATTGGTCGCGCGCTGGAGCACGGTGAATATATCCAGGTACTGGAGCAATGGATCGATAGTTTGTCGGGCGATGAGCCAGAAGAACCTGTGGGCGAAGAACTATTGTCGCTCAACAAACCTGTGACAGTCTCCAGCTACGAAGGCGGTTTCACCGGCCAAAGCGCCGTGGACGGTAGTGCAACAACCCGCTGGGGCAGCGAGTTTGAAGATCCGCAATGGATTCGTATCGACCTGGAAGCGGCCTACCGCATCAGCCGTATCGTGCTGACCTGGGAAGCAGCCTACGGCAGCGCCTATGTGATTGAAGGGTCCACTGACGGGAATAACTGGTCCAACATCGTGACCCGGACCAATGGCACCGGCGGTACAGAAACCTTTGATGACTTGTCCGGCACCTACCGTTATATCCGCCTCACCGGCACCCAACGCGCGACTGTGTGGGGTTATTCGTTGTTTGAGTTCGAAGTCTGGGGCGGCACCTCCGCACCGGCGCCGACCATCAATGTACTGGCGCCCACCGCCGGGCAGACTTACACGCAAGGTCAGCCAATAAATCTGCAAGTGGGTATTTCTGATGCCAGCTGGTTCAGTAATGGCGGCAGCTTCCGCTACATCCTGGACAGCAATAATCCGGTGGAAGTGATCAGCGGCACCACCATCAGCCTCGGTGCCCTGGCGGTCGGCCAGCACAGTGTGCAGGTGCAATTGCTGAACGCATCCGGCACCTTAACCGGCACCGCCCGAACCGTGCAGTTTGCGGTTAACCCGGGTGCACCGGCGGAGCCTGAGTTGTTGTCCACCGGTAAGACGGTCACTACGTCCGACATTGAGGGCGATTACGTGGGCAGCAATGCCGTGGACGGCAATATGGATACCCGGTGGAGCAGCGCCCACAGCGACAACCAATTTATCCAGATTGACCTGGGTGAAAGCATGACCATCACCCGCATCCTGCTGGAGTGGGAAGGGGCTTACGGCAGCGGCTACCGTATTGAGGTTTCCGATAACGGCAGCAGCTGGACACAAATCTATAACACCACCACCGGCAACGGCGGTACGGACGATTTAACCGTGGATGGCCAGGGCCGTTATGTGCGCCTGACCGGTACAGCCCGCGCTACGCCCTGGGGTTATTCATTATGGGAATTCCAGGTTTGGGGCACTGAACCGGGTGGCACTGATCCGGAGCCGACTCCGCAAATCAGCATCACCGCACCGGCAGCAGGCCAGCAGTATCAGCAAGGCACGGCAGTGAATCTGCAAGTGGCGATCTCCGACAGCGCCTGGTTCACCAACGGTGGTCGTTATCGCTACTCGCTGGATGGCGGCACTGCGGTGACTGTCACCAATGGCAGCCCGGTGAATCTGGGCGCTTTGTCCGTTGGTAACCACAGTGTGCAGGTGACGCTGGTCAACAACCAGGGTCAGGCCGTGGGCACCAGCAGTTCGGCAAGCTTCTCGGTGCGGGAATCCGGCGGCAGTACACCGGACACCCCTGCCCCGACCAAACTCATTCCGGTGGGCAGCAGCGCTTCAACGTTCGTCGGGGGTAACACCGCTGCCGCAGGCTTCGATGGCAACCGCGCCACCCGTTGGGAAAGTGAATCGGCTGATCCGCAATACTTGCAGGCCGACATGGGTGAAAGCGTTTACCTGAGCCGCATCCGCCTGGATTGGGAAGGCGCCTATGCGCGGGCCTACAGCATCCAGATCTCAGCAACGGGCGGAAGTTGGCAGACCATCTACGAAACCGACAAGGGCGTCGGCGGCGTGGTGGATATTGCGCTGGATGGCCAACAAGGCCGCTATATCCGTATTTATGGGACCCAACGTGGTACGGGTTACGGTTACTCGCTGTATGACGTAGATATTTACGGCATCCCCGCCGACGCGGGCGTGGCCTTTATCAATGTCGAGTCACCCAGTGCCGGCCAAGCCATTGCGGAAGATCAGAATGTCAGCTTGCAGGTGAGCATTACTGACAGCAGCTGGTTGTCCAGCGGCGGCAGTTACCGCTATTCATTGGATGGCAATGCACCAGTGACTTTAGCCAGCCTGACGCCAGTGAACCTCGGCATTCTGCCCACGGGCCGCCATACGTTGCGCGTCAGCCTGCTGGATGACGCCGGTAATGAAGTCGGTATTCCACGCACCCGTGAATTTACGGTCAACTGCGGCGACAACTGCCCTAACGTGCTGGTGTTCTCCAAAACCTCCGGCTTCCGCCACGGCTCTATCGAGGCCGGTAATGCCATGGTGCAGGACATTGCAGACACCTACGGTTTCGATATCACCTTCACCGAAGATTCCAGCCTGTTCACCACCGCCAATCTGGCGCAATACAGCACCATCGTATTTATGAACACCACGGGCGATATCTTCAACACCAGCCAGGAAACAGCCTTCCGTTCCTATATCGAAAACGGCGGCGGCTTTGTCGGATTGCATTCGGCAGCCGACACCGAACACGATTGGACCTGGTACACGGATACGCTGCTGGGCGGTGCTGAATTTATCCACCACGGTGACGGTATTCCACAAGCGCGGGTGGAGATTGAGCAGCCCGGTGATGTGCTGGTTAATCACATCGGCAGTGAATGGACTATCGGTGACGAGTGGTATTTCTGGCGAGATAATCCACGCAATGTGGGCAACATTGAAGTGCTCGCCAATCTGGATCGTTCAAGTTACAACTCGAATTATCCAGTGGAAGATCATCCGGTGATTTTCAAAAATACCGTGGGTGCCGGTCGCGCGTTTTACACCGCCATGGGTCACGTGGATGCAAACTTCTCTGATCCAAAAATGATCGAGATGATTCGCAAGGCCATTGAATGGACATCGGCGGATTAAACCGCCGATAGCTTGCTATTAATCAGGTATTGGCATCTAAAAAACCTGAAACTCTCATCAACAATGTCCCCCTTCTTTTCTTAACGAAAGAAGGGGTGACCATTCCCTTCAACATCCATTACACTCCACGCCGCTGCAAAAAATTTTGTCACAGCGCGCCATTAATGACTGCAGACATAACCTTAACGAGTGAAGAGACGCACTATGAGATTTTCGCCACTGCTGCCCATCGCCCTGACCATGGCCTCCGCGCCACTGTATGCTCAGCAACCCAATCAGGAACCATTACAAGAACAAGTTATCGTGACCGGCACCCACAGTCCGCTTGCAACGACCCAGGTGTCATCAAGTGTCAGTGTGATTGATCGCGCGACAATTGCCCAACTTAACAAAACCAATCTTGCGGATGTTTTACAAACGGTGCCGGGTGTACTGGTTGAACGCCAGGGCGGCCCCGGCGGTTTAACTGTTGCCTCCATTCGCGGCGGCGAATCCAATTACACTATGGTGATGGTGGATGGCGTTGCCATGAACGATCCGGGTAATACACGCGGCGGTGCATTTGATCTCGGCAACATCAATGTAGATTCTATCGAGCGCATTGAAATTGTGAGCGGCCCACAATCAGCAATTTACGGCGCTGATGCCTTGGCTGGTGTCATCAATATTATTACGCTGCGCCCGCAGGACGGCCATCAACAAACCTTGTCTGCTGCTGGCGGCGATGAAGGCTATCAACACATCGGTTTGGGCGCGTCCGGTAAAACCGATCAGTTCGATTACTCACTGCAATTCCGCGCACGCGATAGCGGCGAGCCGGTTGAAGGCAGCGAAGCAGAAGACAACGAAGCAAACCTGCGTTTAGGTTGGCAACCCAACGACGCACATTATATTTCCGTAAGCTACCGTTATTTCGATGGTGAACGCAGCAGTTATCCTGAACAAAGCGGCGGCCCCTTGTTCGCCACATCATCCGACCTGGATTTCACCGATTACACGGATGAAAGCGCCGCACTCACCTGGCAATATCAGGTCACGGAATTCTGGAAAAGCC
>CAMPIG010000165.1 GCA_946886255.1 uncultured Cellvibrio sp.
TCGTCGATGTCGGCGGTATCCAGCGGGCGGTCAATCTCAGTTGCATTGCTGAACCGAATACAGACCTCCAGCAATACCTCAACAATTGGGTGCTCGTGCACGTCGGCTTCGCCATGAGTGTTATCAATGAAGCCGAAGCACAGGCCACGCTCGCAGTGCTCACCGAGTTGGGCAACATGCAGGAAGAGTTGACGGCGATCCAGGAGGGAGAATCCTGATGAATCACTCCGACAATAACACCAGCTTGCAGGCACTTTATCCATTCCTCCATAACACGCCGTCCGACAGCGCAGTTTTGAATCATGCATTGCTGGATTCCATTGACAAGAAAATCGCGGAACACCAACGCGTAGTCGCAGGATTTTTCGGCTCTCATGCGCAAGCCTTAGTGAATTGCGCCCAGGCAATCGCCGATGTTTACAACCGTAAGGGGCAACTTTTCACCATGGGTAACGGCGGCTCCAGTTCCGATGCCGCACACATTGCCGTGGAATTTTTACACCCGGTCACAACAGGGCGGCCGGCGCTGCCCGCCTACGATTTAAGTTGCGACAAAACCGTGATGACAGCCATCGCTAACGACGTAGGCTATCAACACGTCTATGCCCGACAGGTCGCAAACCTGGTTAAAGAAAATGATGCACTGATTGCCGTCTCCACCAGTGGTAATTCGGAGAATCTGCTACGGGCACTGAAGCAGGCACAAAAGATCGGTGCAACCACCATTGCGCTGGCTGGCGGTACCGGCGGAGAAATGGCCAAGCTGAAACTGGATCATTGCCTGATTGTTGAATCCAGCAGCATTCATCGCGTGCAGGAATGCCACGTGGCGATCTATCACGTGCTGTGGGATCTGGTGCACACCCTACTGGCTGATACGCGCGGAAAAACAAGTACAACAAAGGAGACTGGCGATGAAATACGTTGATGAATTTCGCGATCCACAGAAAGCAAAAGTCCTGCTTGGTAATATTATCGATATTGCCAACACACTGGCGGACGATCAACAACGACCGACCTACATCATGGAAGTCTGCGGTGGCCATACCCACTCTATCTTTCGCTACGGCATTGAAAATATGTTGCCGCCGAGCATCGAATTAATTCACGGCCCCGGCTGCCCGGTATGCGTATTGCCACGAGGTCGCGTTGATGACTGTGTCGCGATTGCTGAGCAAGAGAACGTTATCTTTACAACATTTGGTGATGCGATACGTGTGCCCGGCTCGCAAAAAAGTTTATTGGAAGCAAAAGCCGACGGTGCCGATGTGCGCATGGTGTATTCGCCGATGGATGCACTGAGCATTGCGAAAAAAAATCCGGACAAGGAAGTGGTATTTTTCGGTTTGGGCTTTGAAACCACCATGCCCAGTACAGCACTAACCGTACTCCAGGCCGAAGCCGATGGCATCACCAACTTTTCGTTGTTCTGTAATCACATCACCATAATTCCTACCATCAAGGCGGTGCTCGATTCGCCGGATTTGCAGCTCGATGGCTTCCTCGGACCGGGACACGTCAGCATGGTGATCGGTAACCAACCCTACGGTTTTATTGCCGAACAATATCATCGGCCTGTCGTGGTAGCGGGCTTCGAGCCGCTGGACATTCTGCAATCCCTGTGGATGGTCCTGAAACAATTACAGGCTGGCGAAGCGCGGGTAGAAAATCAGTACAACCGCATCGTACCGGAATACGGCAACAGAATGGCACTGGAAGCGATCAGCAAGGTGTTTGAGTTGCGACAATTTTTTGAGTGGCGTGGCCTGGGTTCCATCGATCATTCCGGGGTTCAGTTGAATAAACAATACAGCGCCTATGATGCAGAGAAAAAATTCTCTACCAAAACTGTCACCATCGCCGATCCGGAATCCTGCCAATGTGGCGAAGTATTGAAAGGTGCAATCAAGCCTTGGCAATGCAAAGTATTCGGTAAAGCCTGCACGCCGGAAACGCCAGTGGGCGCATTGATGGTCTCCAGTGAAGGCGCCTGTGCGGCCTATTACCTATACGGCGGCGATCGCATTGATGCGCTGCAAGTGGATGAAGATATTGAGGAACTCAGAGCATGAATATCGCAGAAAGAAAATCCGTTGAGGAAGCCGCACCAACTTCACGCATTCGCCAAGGAAAGTTATTGAGCAATGTCATTACCCTGGCACACGGCGGCGGCGGTAAAGCCATGCGCGACTTAATCGACGATGTCTTCATCGACGAGTTCAGCAATCCCGCATTGAACACGCTGGAAGATCAAGCACGATTTTCTCTGGAAGATCTGGCGAGCTACGGTGATCGCCTGGCAATAACCACCGACTCTTACGTTATTGACCCACTGTTTTTTCCCGGCGGTGACATCGGCAAGCTGGCGATCTGCGGCACCGTCAATGATCTCGCTGTGGGTGGTGCCACACCCTTGTATTTAACCTGCGCGATGATCATCGAAGAAGGCATGCGAGTGGACACATTGCGCCAGATTGTCAGCTCCATGGCTGCCACCGCCAGGGCTGCGGGCGTTCATATTGTAACGGGTGATACCAAAGTCGTAGAGCGCGGTAGTTGCGACAAAATTTTTATTAATACCGCCGGTGTCGGTGTGATTCGCGAAGAATATCACCTGGGCGCGCATCAAGCGCGCCCAGGTGACCATATTCTGGTGAACGGTTTTTTAGGCGATCACGGTGCCGCGATCCTGAATGCCCGTGGTGATATGCAGCTTTCCTGCCCGATAGAAAGCGATTGTGCACCGCTGCATACCTTAATACAAAGTTTGCTGCATGCGGCTCCCAATACGCGTTTTATTCGCGATGCCACGCGCGGGGGAATTGCTTCAGTGCTGAACGAAATTGCCGAGACGTCGCGCTGCGCCATTGAAATCCACGAAACGCTTACACCGATTCGCACAGAGATCAAAGGCTTCTGCGAAATACTCGGACTTGACCCCTTGTACTTGGCCAACGAAGGCAAACTGGTTGCCGTGGTGCCCGAGGCGGAAACCGCAGCAGCTTTAGCAGCCATGCAAGCGCACCCGCTCGGGCAAGACGCTGCTGACATAGGCTCGGTACTGGCTACAGGGCGCGCCGGGCGCGTTCATATGCAAACCAGTTTTGGTGGTAAGCGTATTGTAGACATGCTGGTCGGTGAACAATTGCCACGCATTTGTTAGCACTATAAACAATTAACGTGATGCTCATTTTTTTTAAAAAGGATCTTCTCATGAACGCTATATCCCCTATTGATCATATTCCTGCAGAAGGATTACTTATCCGTGTTCTTGACCACGGTAAGTTATTGACACTCGATTATCAGGAAGCCACCGCACAACACCAGCGTTCGCTCTGGTGGGGAACTGCTGTGGGTTATCGCGCGATGCAGGTTGCTGCCCTGGAGCTATCGGAAAAACAATTATGGAGCCGCGATAATCTCGTCGTGGTAAGCGGTCACCCCGGCCCGGGTGTACTCGACTCACTCAATTACGTGACCGGCTGCGCCGACCGTGATTGTATGACTGTTATGCAAAATGAAAACTGCGTGAACCGTTGCAACAGCGAGATGAAATTTGAGTGGTGGGTGAGCGATGGACAGCAAACCGCACATATCAAATTACGCGACGATTTTGTGCCCATCGAGTTTTATCAATTGATTGACCGCCGGGTGTACAACGAAACCCGCGCCGATGACGACAAGCTGTTCGAGCTATTTAAAGTCAACCTTTCATCCCGCATTTGGGTGGCACCCCTGGAGGAAAGTTTTTCCGTTGAACGTATTGCACCTCTCGCCAAAGGTGAAATACCCGGCAACCACGTGTGGAACAAAGCAACGGCTTGAGGTGGATAACAGCCGATCAATGACATTTTCATGGAGAGTAATCCAATGCAACCGCAACCCCTTCTTCTTAAAATCACCAGTGCATTGCTGTTAACCTTTACTGCACATATGGCTTTTTCTGCCGCACCGGACAACGGCGGCAGCATCACCAAAGACGATTTAACGAAACCGGTCACAGATTTTCCTGCCGATCTGGTGAGTGGCGCTAATCAAACACAATTCGCCAACTACGCCTGGCGGTTATTTATAGCAGCAACGCAACAGACCACAGCCACGCTCAGCAGTGGACAAGGTCGCGCCGTGGGCAATGGCAAGAACAATTTTATCGATACTGGAGCATCACCCGGCGTTGATAACCCACTGGTCTTTGAGAGCTTTTACCATCGCACCGAAGCCTTCCCTTTTTACACCAGCCAAAAACCACCATCCCCAATTCAGCAATTGCCGGTGTATTACACCTTTTACACCGACAACAATCACAAGATGGTACCGTTGACGGTTAGTAATCAGAATTATGTTTACCTGGATGAAACCAACCAGATCAGCCAGAACTTCCTGTATTACCAGAATTCTTATGCGCCGGAATTCCCGGTATTGTTTATGGCCAAGGTTAATCAGACTGAAGCAACCTATGCGCTCGATCCAGCGCGCAAAGCCCCCAGTTCGTCAATCTCCTGGGATTTCCCCGATGGGGTCGTGGAAGTGAAGTCAGCGTGGCGCCGCGTAAAAGATATTAAGAATTCAAATCCACAAACCTATCACCAGGCCAGCGCAACCTACTATGTGGTTGACGCCAGCGGAGTACCGACGATTCATACAGATACCTTTGCGCTAATCGCTCTGCATATCATCCAGAAGACGGCGAATTACCAGGAATTTATTTTTACGACGTTTGAGCACGTGGATGCGGTGACGCGCGATAGTAACAATAAGATTACCGATCCGGCTTACCAAACCACTTACAATAATTTGTCTTACCAGAAGCCGAGCGATGATCCTCACACGGCTACCGCGACTGGGGCATATTCAATCAATGCACCCGGTCAACCGGCACAACAAAATAAACAAACTACTTACGACTTGCCGGATGCCGGAGCCATCTCGCAAGACTATACGACAGTGGTGCAACCCAACACGATCATCAAGGAAGTAAACGATGTGAATAACCAGGTGAATACGCTGATTAAAAGTCTGGACCAGGATAATATCTGGGCCAACTATCGTCTCAAGGGCGTTCAGGCCGTTCCCACCAGTGACTCCACCGCAAGCAACTATTTTCTCGCCAATATCGTGGTGGAAAGCAGTCAACCGGGCATTCAATTATTCACCGGAATTCTGTTAAACGGCGGCGTACCTGTACAGGGCGTTAAGGATAAGAGTCAACAATATTTTGTGAATTGCCGTGGTGATATCGGCAGCACCAAATGTATTTATCCTGACCCGGCACTCAACACCTCAACACCACCGACGACTTACAACAACGTGTCACTCAATGTGCAGCAAAGCCAACCGGTTCCGGCGGCACAATTCAGCATGGGTGGCTGTCAGGGCTGCCATGGTGCTGCGCAACAACTGGGACGCGACTTCAGTTTCCTCGCCAACGGTGTTGGCGGTAAAGGCAAAGAACTGGATGCGGTTCCGTCGAGTGGATTACCCGCTGCGCAAAAAGCAGCGGTTAACCGCAAGATGATTAAAAGCTCAGCGTTTGATCTCCGATAACGGAAGAATAATTGCCACGCGGAAGAATATCCGTGTGGCAATCATTCCTCATAAAGAGACCCAACAACACCGAATACCAATAGACAACGTGCTCTAGCAGGAAGAGTTTGTTAATGAGAAACCCTGTCATGCATCATTCACCATTTTCAAAAAACACTCATGCGCTCGAGGAAGTCAACTCATTGCCTTTGGTGCTGGATCAACCGCGCTACCGGCACTACCCCGGGATGAAGCTCGGTTACCTGCCTGACGTTACCTTTTTTGCTCAGCAACTCAGCGCGTTGGCTCTCGCTATATTGCAACAACAAGAAGGCCAAAATTGTGAGTGGGTGTTAACAGCACCCGCGTTTTATCAAGTACCTGCAGCTGCGAATTTGATCGCTCGACAAGTCCAGGTTCTCCTGCATCAACAAGGTATATTTATGCCCTTGATTGAGCCACGCTTGAGCCCCCAACAAATAGAAATTCGCACACGGAAGGATATCAAAAACTACAACAACTACAGCAAAAATAAAGTGCAACAACGCATCGCGGAGAGACAACGGGTTCAACAACATATTGACAGCAACAGCTTATTGCCACAGTTCCAGCATAAATCCGTGATCGTTATTAATGACATCAATGTGACGGGAACGCAGCAGCAATTTATGCAAGCTCGCTTTGAACAACTTCAAGCACGCGAATGTACCTGGTTATATATTTTTACCGTTGATAAAAACCTGGCCCACCGCTATCCCGACATTGAGTATCAAATCAACAGCAGCCAATGGCAATCGCTCGATCAATTCGCGGAACTGCTGTGTGATCAAAAAACGTCGCCGACCGCACGCTGCCTTGGCCGCCTGTTTAATGAAACCGTCGAAAATTTTTGTTATCTCATCAGTGCGATTGATCAGGATACACGCCAAAAAATTTATGCGCTTGCGCAGTTGGAGGGGCGTTACAACGGCCCCTTTTTTTCCGACAAGATGCAATTTTTGGCCGCCGATGGCGAACACCTTCACACCTCACAATCTCCAGGATGACGCTTATGTACGACATTGATCACAAGATTCCTTTGGTAGATCTGCAGCTGATTCGTGCACCCCACTACCAAATTCCCATTGATGAAGCATCACCGCTTTATAACGAACCCTTGGTTAACCTGAAACACTATGACCTGCCCTTTTTATCCTGGCACGCTGTCACAGACGGCAGCAATACACCGTATAAAAAGCCGATTCAGGGCGCGCGCCAGGAAGGTTGGCTACGAAAAACCATCGCTGAAAAATTGGCACGCGCCAATCAATTACTTCGTCCCTATAACGTCGAGTTGCTGATACTGGATGCCTATCGTCCCATTGAATGTCAGCGCGGTTTATGGACATTTTTTTACGAACGCGGTCGTCGTGAACTTCCCCACGGCAACGAAGATGTGTGGCGACAGTATGCCCTGGGTTATGTGCGCGATCCACGTAACTTTATTCCGCATGATGCCCGTACATTTCCGATTCATATCACCGGTGCTTCGATTGATGTCACATTACGACAACGTGACAGCGGACGCTGGATAAATATGGGCACACGCTTTGAAGAAATTATTGACGCCAGCACCACGGATTATTTTGAGCAGCAATGGCAACAGGGACTTATTGCCGACGATGATGAACGTTTGTGGAACCGACGCTTGATGGATTGGGCATTGCGCAGTGAAGGCTTCCTTAATGATCCCATTCTTTATTGGCATTATGACTGGGGCAACCAGATCTGGATAAAAGTCAAAAACGCCCTCTATAGCGATGCGCCAGAGCAAGCCTGGTATGGCTATATTGCCGCACCGGCCTGGGAAGTTGAAGAAGCACACCTATCAGCTGAAGCGTGAAACTGCACCACGAGGAAACATGGAGCACACAATGGAATTGCAATTAGCCGAATTGATCAACACAGTTAAAGTAACTCAGCGCGACGCCCATACACCGCGACTGAGCCCCGCCATGCAAGAACTGGTCAAACAGCAGAATGCCATCACTCAGGCATCCGACCCCATGAGCAAACTGGAAGGCGGGCTGGCGGTGAATTGCCGCGTCGACTTGAATGATAAAAGCATCATCGAAGCAGCATCCATGGCAACCGCATTTCGCGGCTATGAATCGCTATTACCGGGACGGGATCTTCGCCAGGTGGGGCTGGTCAGCGCTACCGCCTCTGGTATTTGCGGCGGTGTACACGCAACAGCTTCCGCGCTGTGTCTTGAAATGGCTCTCGGCATAAAACCGCCGCCCTTTGGTATTGTGCTACGAAATTTGCTGCTCAGTTGTCAGTACCTGAGTGACAACTGTATGCATTTATTTGTCCTCGCCGGTCCGGATTATTCTCAAGCCACCATTGAAAAAACCAACCCGGAAATCTGGAGCAAGGCACAACAAAGCAAGAGTCAGTTTGCGCATCTGCATGGCTATTCGCGCATCAGCGACATCATGATTGAGTTGAATAAAGGGACAGGCGCGTTGTATCGCGAAGCCTTGCAGATGGTATCGCTTGCACGCCAGGCCTATATTTTACTGGGTGGTAAATACCCGCATTCAGAATCCATCATCCCCGGCGGGGTCAGCATTACGACCGATGCGCACAAGCTGACGCAGTTCAGTATATTGCTGCAACCCTTTATGAAATACAGCCAAAAAGTTACCGTTATTTGGGACGATATTTTTGATTTTATGTTGTCGGCCAATCCGCGTTATGAAGATCTGGGACGCAGCGACGCCTCGTTGTTGGACTTCGGTCAGTGGGATCATCCGGATCATTATGATGGTCGCTATCAGACCTGCGACATCTGGGGCCGAAATCGCTGGTCTACACCCGCCGCCATTATCGACGGCAAGCTGGCTTGCATCTCACTTAGCCAATTAAATGCCGGTATGGAAGAATGCCTGGATTATTCTTTCCAATCGCGCATTGATATTCCCGCCGCCGAGGTCATTAAAAAGGATCCACTGGGCAACACCATCAGCCAGCTCCATCCCTGGAATAAAAAAACGTACACAATTAAAAATACAAACCCGAACGCTTACAGCTGGGGATCAAGCCTCACCTGGCGCGGACATAATTTCGAAGTCGGTGCCTACGCCCGCCTCTATCTCACCGCCGCTGCACAAAAAATTCCCAAGAGCCCCTACCTTCACGCCACAGGCTCCAGCATGCATTTCCTACTCAGCGCAGCGAATGAAAAAACTGCCGAACTGGAATGGCATATACCGGACGTATGGAATACGTTTGCACGCAATCGCGCACGCGCTTACGCACTTGCGTTTAATCTGGCCGTAACCCGGGAAAATATTGACAACGCCTACCGTTTGCTCGCCGTGGGCGAAACAAAAACCCATGCCGCATTAAACGATGCAAACACAAATGAAGGCCAAACAAAACAACTCGGCGTGGGATTATGGGGTGCCAGCCGCGGATTCCTCGCGCATTGGGCAGTCCTTAATAATCAATGTATCGAGAATTACCAGATCGCTATTCCCTCACGCATCAACGCCGGCACCACCACACCCACCCGCACGCCGGGACCAATGGAAAAAGCATTGCTGAATACTCCGATATTAGAAACTGGTTTTCACAATGCAGAAGACTTCGCCGCTATTGATATTCAACGCACGATTCAAAGCTTTGATCCCTGCATGAATTGCACGGCCCATGTGCTGGTGAATGGTAGTGAGCAGGTGTTGAGTAAGGTGATTGATACGAGTTTTGTGCCGGTTAAATAACTTAACCACCCACCACCCCGGTACTGTTCCGCACAATCAACTTGTGCGGCAGTATCTTGTTGCACTCTTGCATCGGCTCGCCATTTAACTGGGGC
>CAMPIG010000166.1 GCA_946886255.1 uncultured Cellvibrio sp.
GCCGTGCGGACAATCATTCGCCACCATGTCGATGGGCATCAGGGTTTGCAATTATCCCAACTTGCCGAAGCCTTGAAAGAATTACCGGTTTTATCGATTCGTAAATACGCCTATGAGCACGGGTTTGCTTTTTTCTGGCGCGCTATGAATCTGGATGATGACGAATTTGAACGTTGGTGTGAGGTTATTGGAAAACTGGTAGAGACCTACAAGATCATTCAATACCGTGCCATGAAGCTGGCCGTGACGGCGGATGAAGATCTGGCGCGCGATATTTTTCAGTTGTTGGATGAGCAGGATCAACGCGAATTAAAAATCAAACAGCACTTGTATGCTGTTTTTCAAACCTGGTGTGCCACATGGGAAACAACCTCAGTCGGTAATGTCAGTTTATCGCCAGCGGAGGCATGATGATTAATTTATCGCTCTGTACGATTTCATTTCGACACCAGTTAATTTCCATCGAACAGGTGGCTGACTGGGCGCGCGCGCAACAATTTCACGGCCTTGAACTCTGGGGTATACACGCACGTAATCTTGCGCAACAACCGGAGTACGATGAGCAATGGCTGGCATCGTTCGGTTTGTATACGGCTATGATCAGCGATTATCTGCCGCTGGACGGCGACCGGCACGAAGCCAAGGCGAAAGCGGGTATATTGTGCGAATGTGCCGGCCATTGGGGAACGCGCAAGATTCGCAGCTTTGCCGGGCAACTGGCCAGTAATGCTGTGAGTCCCGATCAACGTAGGATGATGGTGCGGCGTTTGCAGCAGCTCTGTGATCAACTGGCCGATTACGGTTGTGAATTGTTGATAGAAACCCACCCGCATACGCTCGCCGATACCGCAGCATCCACGCGACAATTGTTGCAAGAAGTTGATCATCCTTCGCTGAAATTGAACTTTGATGTATTACACCTGTGGGAAGCGGGCGATGACCCACTGGCGGTTTATCAGGAACTCAAACCCTTCATCAAACATTTTCATTTAAAGAATATTCGTGAGCGACATTTGTTGCCGCTATTCGCACCTGCCAATGTTTATTCGCCAGCGGGAATACGCGACGGCATGGTGTCGCTATTTGACGGTGAATTTGATTACTCGACCTTTCTGACACAACTGGCTGCAGACATACACATGGAAGCCTCCCTGGAATGGTTTGGCACCCATGTGCAAGAGGTGTTGAAGCAGGACCGCGAACGTATTGCACGGCTTGTACAACCAACCAACGCCAAAGCATTTTTGCAGGCGCGAGCGGTTCCGGTATAGGTGACAGATTTATGGTGCCGTTGTTAACAGGACCGGCGCCGCCAACAATTCATACGAACACTACAGAAATTTGCGTTATTTCAAATAATGCTAACCTCCTTCTTGTATTCATTTTGACCATAGAGTAATTTGCTTGCTGTCACGAGTTAGCTACATTCGACCCGTGTCAATATTCATCCATAAAAATATCCTGATGAGGGAGAAACCCAGCAGTTTCTTCACGAGGTGTATTGCGCTTTTTATATACAAAAAAATAAAAATCATACGTAGTTATTGATGCAAGAAAGTAGTGCTCCATTCGGCGAAATACGTTTAAAAACCAACATTTTTATTTGTTAAAAACCTGGTAGTGATTTTTGTTCGCCATGTTTTTTATGGGGCGGACTATGTCTGTCAAATGTGGAGTGGTCTCTGCATCTGGTCTTCCGATGCCGACTGCTCATCTAATAACAATGCAGCACTAGCGAGAGAAAATAATGAAAACCGATAGCTTTATGCAAAATCTCATGGCTTTGGTGCCCTTCAAATCACTGCTGGCAATAGCCGGGTTGTCTTTGGTTATCTGCTCGCCCTCCTGGGCAGCGTGTAGCTACACGGTCACGAACAATTGGGGTTCAGGATTTACCGCTGAAATCACCGTCACCAACAACACCAGTCAAACTGTGAACACCTGGTCGATTTCCTGGCAAGAGCCAGCGGCGACAGTGACTAATACCTGGAATGCAACCCTCAGTGGCTCTAACCCCTACAATGCTGCTTCGGTTGGCTGGAACAGCACCCTTGCACCGGGTGCCTCCGCCAGTTTTGGACTCCAGGCGAATGGTCGTGCTGACTCGCCACAACTCTCTGGCAGTTTATGTGGTGGTTCGGCGTCATCAATATCAAGCGTGCAATCCAGCCACTCCAGTGTGAGCAGCTCCAGTATGAGCAGTAGTGTAGAGAGTCGCTCCAGTTCTTCAGTCGCCAGCGAAACCGTGTGGACTTTCGAAGAAGATTCTGTAGGTTTTTGTGATGCATCAGGGGGAGTGCAGGACATACATTCCGGTTACACCCATATTGGTTTTATTGATACAGAAAATGTTGTTGGTGCTGAAATTATCTGGAGCGTGACAGCGGCTGACACTAACCAATATGTGGCAGAGTTTCGTTTTGCCAACGGCAGTGGCAGTGGCAGAAGTGCCACCCTTCTGGTGAATAATAATGCGGTCCAAACCATAAACTTTGCGGTGACGGGCGCGTGGAATCAATGGCAACTCATACGGGTGAATGTACCGCTCACCGCAGGCGTTAACTCCCTTAAATTGGTGGCGGAAACTGGTGGTGGTTTGCCTAACCTGGATAATCTGCGCATCACCGGAAACGGCATTACGCCGGCGGCTTGCCCCTCAACACCACCGCCAACTAACCAGGATTGCAACAGCATTACCAATCAACCTATCTTGCGTGTAGCTGCGGATGGTTCCGGGCAATACAGAACTGTCCAGGCGGCATTAAATACGCTATCCAATTCCAATACGACACCTACGCAAATTCGCATTAAACCGGGTGTGTACCGCGAGAAACTTGCTGTCACCAAGCCGTTCGTTACTTTTTGTGGCGAAACAGGAAAACAAGCATCGACCATTCTGACGTACAACGATACCTCCAGCACACCTAACGGCAGTGGTGGCACACTGGGTACCTCAGGTAGTGCCAGTATGGCCATCACCGCCAATGATATTTCGGTGGAAAATATTACTATTGAAAACTCTCACGGTCCGGGGATTCAGGCGGTCGCGTTGCGCGTAAATGCCCAGCGAGTTCAGTTCCGCAATTGCCGCATGATCGGTTATCAGGACACGCTGTATGTCCACGGTGGTACGCAATATTTTCGGGATTGTCACATCGAAGGTAGCGTTGATTTTATTTTTGGTGGTGCCACCGCTGTTTTTGAAAACAGCAGGATTCACAGCATGACCGGTGGTACCGCATTAACTGCACCCAGTACAGACCAAAATGTTCCATTCGGGTTGGTATTTCTCGGTGGTGAAGTGACGGCTGCTTCGGGCGTAAGGGAAGGATCAGTTGCGTTAGGACGCAATTGGCGGCCATACGGTGCTGCTGCCTATATTCGTACCCGACTCGGTGGACATATTTCGCCAGTGGGTTGGGTAAGAATGGGGGATAACACGCTGGATACTGCTCGCTTCTCTGAATACCTCACTACAGGTGCCGGTGCTAATTCATCAGCACGTGCACCCCAATCGACTCAATTATCTGCCTCGCAGGCGGGAGTTTACACCGTCAATAATATTTTTGGTTCATGGAAACCAGGTTTTAGTGAGTGATTTGTTGTAACGGCGCTGAGCAATAACAGGGCACAGCGCCGAATTTATTGTTGGATAATTTTAATAACACTTAATTTATTTAATCAGGTCTTGCTATGAAAACATCATCATCCTTTCGTCATGCGCAGAAATTGTTGCGGCAAACACTGGTTGCGGCCGGTTTGTTTTTTACACTGAACCCAGCCGCTTGGGCCGCGTGTACTTATACGGTTACTAATAATTGGGGGAGCGGTTTTACAGCGGAAATCAACGTCACTAATAATACCGGTCAAACTGTTAATGGCTGGTCGGTGTCCTGGCAGGAGGCCGGTGCAAATGTCATCAATGCCTGGAATACAAATTTGACAGGCAGCAATCCGTATTCGGCTACATCGGTGGACTGGAATGGCACGCTAGCGCCGAATGCCACAGCGAGTTTTGGTTTTCAGGCGAATGGCAGCGCGAGTACGCCAACAGTAGCCGGCAGTTTATGTGGTGGTAGTGTGTCCTCTTCAAGTAGCATCTCCAGTATGCCGGTCAGTTCATCTTCCAGTTCTACGGCAACTACCAGTAGCGCCTCGTCGAGTTCGTCGATTAATTCGGCCCTCGTTATTCAGGAAGGACAAACCGGCGTGTGCCGCGTTGATGGTGATCCTGATGAATCAACCAATAGCGGCTTTACCGGCTCGGGCTATGCAAATACCAACAATGCGCAAAATACCGCGATTGTCTGGGCAGTTGATGCCTCGGTAAGTAATCGTTATACCTTGACCTTCCGTTTTGCCAACGGCGGCAGTACCAACAGAAGGGGCGCTTTGCTTATTAACAGCGGTAGTGGTGGTAACTACACCGTGGATTTACCAACGACAGGTGCCTGGACGAGCTGGCAATCGGCATCAATAGATGTAGATCTGGTGCAGGGAAATAATATGCTGCAACTGACTTCACTGACCTCCGATGGTTTGGCTAACATTGATTTCCTGTCAGTTGCAGGCGCTCCGGCAAAAGCGGGTTCTTGCAATGTTGCAAGCAGCAGTTCATCAAGTTCAAGTTCATCCTCCAGCGTTGCCAATGGAGAAATATTGCCGCAGGATGGCAACCCGGTGCACTCGCGGTTCAACAGTTTTAAAACAAAGTGGGGCAGCGATAAAGCCGATATTATTTTATCCCATCAATATACCAATGGCGGTTGGCCAAAAAATCAGGCATATGATTCAGCCGGTAGTGGCGGCAATGACCTGGGTACATTTGATAATGGTGCGACTTACACGGAGATGACTTATCTCGCGAATGTTTATCGCAACACTGGCACGACCAAGTATCGCGATTCGGTGCGCAAGGCAATGAATTACATTCTGAGCGCGCAATATTCTTCCGGTGGTTGGCCGCAGTATTATCCGTTGCGCGGCGGTTACTCTGATCACGTAACCTTCAATGATAATGCCATGGCGCGCATACTGACCGTGTTACACCATGCTGTGCAAAGAACAGCACCTTTTGATACGGATGTTATTACCGATGATCAACGCAGCAGGGCGCGAGCCGCTATCACTAAAGGTATTGACTACATCCTTAAATCCCAATGGCGGCAGAACGGTCAGCTGACGGTGTGGTGTGCACAACATGGTAAAGATGATTACCAACCGAAAGCGGCGCGCGCATATGAACTGGAATCGCTCAGCGGCAGCGAGTCAGTGGAAGTCATTGCTTTCCTGATGACGCAACCGCAAACGTTGCAAATTGAAACGGCTGTTAAAGCCGGGTTGGCGTGGTACAGAAGCCCGAATACTTATCTTGCTGATTATGCGTATGACAATAGTGTTGAGCATAAGATTGTGTATCGTGCGGGCAGCAAAATGTGGTACCGCTTCTATGACCTTAATACCAACCGTGGCTTTTTTAGTGATCGCGATGGCGGTAAGTATTACGACATCATGGAAATATCGGAAGAGCGTCGTAACGGATATAGTTGGGGCGGAAATTATGGCAGCAATTTGATTAACTATGCGGATAGTGTGGGCTATTAGTCAGAGCATCAGGAAATAAATTTTTCTGAACGTATTTTGCAATAGAAAAAGGGAGCAGATGATCTGCTCCCTTTTTTACATCATCACATCAATTAATTACAAACAACACCACCAGCGCCGTTTTGGCTGTTACACGTACTGGTGCTGATACAACTGCGGGAGTTTTCCCAACCCCAACCACTGGTCTGAATCTGGCAGGTCGGATACAGCGTGCCATACCAATTACATTGACAATTAGCACCACCGTTATTGCCGCCGGTGCTGCTACTGCTACTACTATTTCCACCACCATTATTGCCACCGCTTGAACCCGAAGGCGCTACTGCACGACCGGTATTGGGATCTATGCGACCGGGGCACAAACCTTTCGCGCGCAAGTTGGTAGCGATTTGTGGGATGGCCGCGTTCGTGTTGGCATAACTGCCGTCGTGCATCAAGATAACCTGGCCGTTTTGCAATTGATTTGCAGCATTGGCAATCGCGCTGGCGCTCGCACCATTCCAATCCTGTGAATCCACATCCCAAGTGATCAAGCGCAAACCTAATGCTTGAGCAGCTTGCTGAATGGTTGAATTTACAGTGCCATAGGGTGGGCGGAATAACGTTGGTTTGGGTGCGCCTGCATTTTGAATTGCCTGGTTGGTGCGATTCAGTTCATCGTAAACTTGCTGATAGCTGTAGCTGCCCATTTGCGGATGGGTATAGCTGTGGTTTTGCACTTCACCGACCGCGCGCATCTGCGTAACCAGTGATGGATTGCTTGCCACATAATTACCCTGACTGAACCAGGTAACCGGTGTGAGACTATTTTGATTCAACAAGTTAATCAGCGTTGACGTATTGGAGTTGGGACCATCATCAAAAGTGATGCCCACGTAACCGCTGCAATTGGTGTTTCCACCGTTATTGCCGCCTGATGAACTGGTAGAACTGCTGCTGCTATTCCCACCGGTATTACCACCGCCACAATTCCCGCTGAAACAATCGTAGGTGAAACCAAAACCAATCACACCACTGCAATGCATAGTTTGTGAATAGGCACCGCCACCACATTGGTTATTACCGTAAGTCGCCGTGTTATACTCCATATCCTCCGCTTGCCGGGTTTCACCATTCACCTGGATGTAATCCAGGATCACATCGCGGTTGGTGCCATCGTTGGTGAATTCCACCTGGATATCGCCGGATGCACCGCCGGTATAGGTGTAATTCTGGTTGCTGGTGGTTAAAGTCCAACTGGCCACCGCCGAACCACCGACGCGCAAGCTGATACGCTCATCGCCGTTGGTGCCGCGTGCACGCACCGTAATGCCGCCACCGGTGCCACCGCCATTACCGGCACTGCTGCTGTTGCCAGCACTGCTACTGCTGTTACCGCCACCATTATTGCCACCGCCGGTACCTTCACTCACTGTTATGTCCGAACTGCCACGGCTTTGGTAGCCTTCCGTTGCCAGCACCATGTAATCATGATTGCCCAGGTTCAAGCCTTGGCTGGCCCAGTAGTTAAAATGGTTTGCCACGGTGATGGTGCCCGAGATATTGCCGAAACCTTTTTTGGGGTTTCTCACGCTGAAGTATTGATAGAAGGTGCTGCTATTGCCTTCGATGGATGGCTGGTTAACGCGCTGGCATCGACGCACATTGTAAGTTGCCCCATCGCTCTGAAAGCTGCCGAAGTTTTGTCCGCCAGAACAGTTCGCGGGATTATAGGAACCGTAACTTTCAATTACGTAGTACTCGATCAGTGGGCCGCGCGTCCAGCCATATAAAGCGAGATAGGAGTTTTGCGAATTATCGACGTTATAGCTGCCGGAATAATTCACCACCTTCGGCCCGCCGGGATTCCAGCCCTTACCACCGACCCAGTTGTTGGTGCTATTGGACCACTGGGACGTGTAACGCCCAGCCGCTTGCAAGCCGAACGACGCATCGCCGGAATCTTTCCAGAACGAGTAATAAAAACCGTTGTGGGTTCCCGTTTGGTTTGACGTTAAGGTTTGCGCATTGGTGGTGGTTATGCCAAAGGCGAGGGCACACGCGAATGCCGTCGCCAGTTTTTTGCCGGTGAGTAATTTCATTATTGATCTCCATGCTGTTGCCCTCTCAACCAATACCGCCTATAGAGAAGGAGAGGTTGTTGGTAGCTCATCCTGTTCATTGCAAACAGGTGCTGTTATTTCAGGCGCCACGATTATTGTTAAAGCTCTGTTGCGTCCTGAAGAGCGCTATTTATAAGGGGTTGAGATATATTGTCAATAAAACTATATGTATATTGTCAAATAAACTATATGTGGGTTTTGGATATGAAGATATGTTGCTTGAAAGCGGTAATTGTCGGTTGTTTTTTTATTTAACTTCTTTCACCAGACAGGAATTTGAATATAAACAGCAGCGTAGAGTGGGATTGATTCTGCAATTTTTGAAAATATTTTCATCAATAATTTATTTGTTCTTCCTCGTAATGTTTTGATATCACCTGGCGAGACAGCTACTGCCTATACCCCGCTTACGAAAAAACCCGCGAATACAGTAAGCAGCTGGTCAAGACAATGATGGACACCTGGGGCTATGAAGGGCTCAAGCTCGACGGCCATCACCTGAACGGCGTGCCGCCCTGTTACAACCCCGCGCGCAATCACAGCCACCCGGAAGAATCCGTAGAAGCTCTGCAATCTTTCTGGAGGCTCGTGTTCGACACGACTCAGAAAATTAATCGCGATTCGGTTGTTGAGTTCTGCCCTTGCGGTACGGCATACGCCTTCCACAATATTCCCTACCAATCAAACCGTCAGCTCAGACCCTTTGAGTTCTTGGTAAATTCACCTGGCCCAGCGATCATCGCGCGCACAGATTACTTACTCACCCTGGAAAAAGAAGCAGCATTTCGTAAATGGGTTGAAATCTATAAAGCAAAAATGTTGTCGCAAGGCGTCTATCGCGGCGAGCTTTATGATATCGGTTTTGACCGACCGGAAGCCCACGCCATCCAAAAAGGTGAGGTGATGAACTTTGCTTTCTACGCCGACGACTGGTCCGGCAAAATCGAACTGCGTGGTTTGGAGAAGCGCCAATACCGTATTCACGATTATGAAAACAATCAGCCAATTGCCACCGTCACAGGCCCGACTGCCCAGCTGAACGTTGCATTCAAAAAGCACTTATTAATAGAGGCAATTCCGCTTGAATAACATGCGTGCGTTGGTTTTGTGGTTTTTGATGGTGCCGCCTGTTTATGCGGCACCGATTGAAGAACATGACATCAGCTTTACATTGCCGATGCTAACCACATCGGCAGGCTCACCAGCGAAAAAAGTATCTCTCGCCGACTATCAGGATAAAGTCGTTTACCTGGACTTCTGGGCATCCTGGTGTGCGCCTTGTTTACAGTCCATGCCGTTTCTAAACGCGCTACGCAACCGTGAACAACATCGCGGCTTTGAAGTCATTGCGATCAACATGGACAAAGAACCTGCGGACGCAAAAAAAGTTTTTGCAGCAACACCCGGTCGACTACCCGGTGGTCTATGATCTAAACGGAAGTTATGCAAGACAACTGCATATCGCCGCACTCCCGACCGCCTTGCTCGTCGCGCCCGGCGGTCGGGTGGTTCTTATGCATCGGGGGTTTAAGCCTGCGGATCAGGCATTTTTGGAGGCGGTTATTGATAAGGAGTTGGCGGGGTTGGATTAGGGGGTCTAAGTTGTACTAGCTCAGACCTGATCTGACAGTTGCCGGTTTTTACGAGTGTCTGTCAGT
>CAMPIG010000167.1 GCA_946886255.1 uncultured Cellvibrio sp.
TTGCGTTGCCTGTACTCTGGCGGCGATGTTTTGCTGGTTAACAAAACCCAACTGACGCGCGACGGATAAGGATTCCAGGGTTGCTTCGGTGATATCGAATAGCATCTCTCGGGCCTCGTTCCTAGCCTCATCCGTATCTGTGGCTTTTAATTTATTGATAGACATTAACAGGTCGTTGGTATATTGCCGCAGCCGCTCGATACGCTGCATATACTGATGGAGTTTGTTGAATTCACTCAGGTCTAGTGAGGGCTCCCGTAACGTGATGCCGGAGCGCTTGAGGTATTGGGTAAAGAATGTATTGAAAGCTTGGACTGCCTGCATTTGTTTAGTTTGTTTTTGTGTTCCTTTTGCTTGCTCTGCGGCTTTCCAATAAGGTGCTGTATCAATAGCCGCCGCATAAGCCAGCAGCGGAATAACCAGGCCGCAACCCAGTGATGGTTTGCCATCGGCCGAATTTAAACAATTATCAGGTTGCCGACCTAACGAATCCTTAAGCTCATTGCTGTTGGCTAAACCATATAAAAGATATTCCAGGTTCTCGCCATCCCGGTATTGGTCATACACACTTTGGAGTTGGTAACCCAAAGGGATATCAGCCAGTGTTGAAACGGCGCAAGCAGGGAAGTCGTGCAGATCGCTGCGTAACGAATCAATCAGTAACTGTTGCGAGTAAGCTGTGGTTAGTACATCAAGGTTCGACAGCGTTGAGCAGGTTTGTAAAAAATAGCCTTTAATATTGTTATCTTTCTCGCACAACTCCCGCTGCAATGACTCCATTACCCATAAACGCACTTCGGCTTTGGCTCGTCCTTCTATCCATTGAACGAGGCCATCGATAACGACGGTGCTCACTGACCCTGTCATTTTATCGGTCGACGGCTTGTCGGCAGCCGTGAAGTTCACACTTTTATTAGGGTTATTACTGACAAAGGCAAAACGCTCCGCGATTTTATCGACGGGGTTAATCGCCTGTACGCTATAAACCAAACGATCTGCTATGTTCAGGCAGCGGTTCTGATTTGATGCTTGGTTGTTTTGTGCCAGGGTGGGTAAAGAAATAAGGAGAAGAGAAAAAATACTGAAAAGCGGTCTCATTGTTAGTCCTTTGCTGTTGATTGTTAAGTCGTTGCGTATTATGGGTTTACGCTGCGATTAGTTAAGACCATAGCTGATTTCCCCGCCACCTGACCGCGCCGATTTTACAGAACGCTTTTTCATTGAACTCCCTATTTTTATTCAAAAGAACGAATGCTTCAGGCAGATGGTCAGAACCTGTGGTGGGCGCACCAGAATAAAGCAGATTCTCCGGAGCAATATTGCCGCACCTTCCGTCCGGTTTATATGGAAATTAACACGGTGAGGAATAGTATAAACGGGGAGGAGAAAGTGAATTTATCTCCCGGTTAACAGCATTGGTTAAAAAATAAGGAGTGTGTATGAATAAGCCAGTCATAGATAAAGATCAGGACGGTCCATCCCTGGACGATGTTATCGGAGCCATGGAGCGGTTGATGCGTTTGTTCCAGATGGAGCGGATTTTGTATCTGATCTTCGGTATTGCCTCCCTTCTGCTATTTGTGTTTGCCGCTTACCGCGTTTTTTCCTCGGGTACCATTAGTTCTACGGATATGAATATTGTATTGGGTGCTACCGGTATATCGGCAGCCTGCTCCAGTCGCGTTGTGTATTTTTTGAATAAAGCGTTTGGGATTGTGGAATCCATTGTCATGCAGAAAGTGTCGCAAGGAGATGACGATGGAAAATAATAACGAACTCTTGCAGCGCATTCACAAACTGGAACGTTCATCGCACATGGCGATTCCGTTTGGCATTATCGGTATGATCGGAATTCTTGCGGCATTATTTTTTTCGACACGCGCCTTGGAACAGGCGCGTGAAGAATTGGCCATGACTGAACAAGCCTTGTCACAAACCCAGCAGGAAATTGATCGCGCGCAAGCCAAGCTGGATACATTGAACAAAACGCTGGCTGATATTTCTGAAAAAGGCGCTCCCCTGGGTAATGCGGAAATCGGTTCGGCCTTAACGCAGTTGGCCACCATCGACTCCTCCCTGGCTGTTGCTACTGCCAAGGTTGCCCAGTCCCAATCCAGGTCTATGGATAATCGTTATGGTGCGATGAGCATTGACATTTTTTATTGTGCCGACGCCGATCCGAATAACCAGCGCCTGGCCAGGGAAATTATGTCATTGCGTGAAGGCAACTCGGCAGGCCGATGGCGTGTGCGGGAGTTATCGGCAGCCGCCAACGCCACGAAAGGTTATGGGCTTACCACAGACATTATTCGATTCAATGCCGATGAGCGGACAATCGCACAAGCCTTACAAGAGGACGCTCAAAATATCACAGGTATAGACATCAGGCTGCAACAAATCAAATACCCGACGCCGGGTTATATCAGCTTATTTTTATGTGGTCCTAAATAATGCTTTAAGCGAAGCAAGCGATTGTTGCGCCAAGCCATCATGGCGCACGTGTCTGATATTTCACAAAAAAGACAAGCTCTGTTAGGAAACTAACAGAGCCCCTACCGTTTTAAGATTACCGTCATATTCAGGTACCACTATAGCGGTAGCACCGTAAAGAATTACTGATGGCTCCGATTCTATGCGGGGTTATTTTGAAAGATTTACACGAAAATTTTACACACTAACAGTTGACTGCAGGAGTCCGCGATGACAACAGATCAAATTAATGAAGTATTGGATTGGTTGCGCGATGCATTTGCTATGGAATTACAATCTGGCCGGGTCTTTACCAACCTCGTTGATCGTATGGAGCAATACCCGCGCATGAAAAACAAATTCAAAGAGCACCTTGAACAAACCTATCAACAGCAGGAATTGCTCAAAGGTTGCATTGAGCGTCTGGGTAGCAGCCCGTCGATTATGAAAGATCTGGCCGGCAAGGTGATCGCTTTTGGGCAATCGGTAGCGGGTATGAGTGTCAGCGATGAGGTGGTGAAAGCTACCATGAGCAGTTACGTTTTTAAGCAGATGGAAATTTCTTCCTATACCATCCTGATTGCTGCTTCTGATACACGTGGCGATTACGAAACCAAGGCGGTGTGTGAGACTATCCTCGCCCAGGAAGTCGCCATGGCGGATTGGCTGCGTGAAAATTTACCGCTGATTACGCGGGAGTTTTTAAACCGTTCGGAGGAGCTGGAGCTGGCAGTAGAGGCGTAGGAAAAAAGGCAGCAACAGCGAAAATAAGCGAATAAAAAAGGGCGATAAGGTTTTTACCTGTCGCCCTTTTTTACTGCATTTGGATTAATGCCTTTTGCCCAGCATTTTTTCCCGTGATTGCTGTGCACGGGCTGCTCCAATAGCGGTTTCGACATCCTTCACTTCTTCCGGTGGTGGCAGGACGGCCGGGAAGCCGAGGCTTTCAATCCATAATTCTCTTGCCCAACCTTTGGTGTGGTAGAGATGGTGTTCTTCATCCTCATTAACCGCTTCGTATGCCTGGTTCAGGATCTTGGCTTCGTTTGCCGGTAATTTATCGGCGAGCAAGCCAATCAGTTCCCAATTGGAGTGATCTTTGGTCTCGGCCAATACTACACATTCTGCCGCAACCAATTGCGCTGCTTCTGGATCGCCAGCGGCCTTGGCCATTTTAATGGCGGCCACCAAGGACTCGCCTAAATGGGCCACAACCTCCCGGCCCGGCGTGCGCGCCTCAGGGTCCAGGCCTAACGCATTAAATACATTCAATAAAACCTCGTGGTGGGTTTGGGTTTCTTCCAGA
Source organism: uncultured Cellvibrio sp. (assembly GCA_946886255.1). The sequence goes on from CAMPIG010000167.1 coordinate 3,776, forward strand.
TAGCCTTCCCATTCCTTACGCAAATCTTTATTGGTTGCGCAGGAAATGGCAGATTTATAGACGAGTATTCCACCCATTTCGGTTTCCAATGCTTGGTATAGCAACTCATGAACTTGCGATTTGTTTCCTGATTTACTGGCCATGATTATCTCCGTTAACGGTTGAAAAAATTATAGGTCTAACTGATTAGAAGTCAGCTAATTAATGTGACATTGGCTTCGGTAACAAATTCTTTGCTGACGTTAAAAATTAACGGCTTAAGGAAGAAAATTACGTAGAGGATGTAATGTCGCGAAAATACCGCTACAGTATATTTAAACAACCTGTTGGAGGAAAACTTATGCCCGTTTGGCTTCCTTTACTTAAAGCATCGCTTCCCTATGTCACGCAAATTGTGGCAACCGCTATCCCGGCTTTTACCGCCAAACCGCCGGAAGAAAAAACGGATGATATTACGGCGCAGCAAATTGCTGAATTGCAATCAGCTGCTACGCAAAATGCCGAGTCGATTCATGTCCTGGCAGAGAAACTCCGGCAAACTATCGAGGGAATTGACGCTGCTGGTAACGAGCTGCAGAAAAAAATTATCTTCTTTCGACGCTTGGCGTACAGCGCTATGGCGGTCGCAACGGCTTCGCTTGTTATCGCGATCGTTTCGCTCCTGACTTGAGGTCGGCGAGCTTTATCAGATCCTCGGGTGAAAAAGATAAACCACCATGTTGGTGCCGTGAGTCTGGCTTTTTTTTATTGGCGGGAATATCGGTTTTACGCTTGTTTTGCAGTTGATTATCCAGCGATTGCCGATAGTTCACGCAGCCGCGAATAAAGTCAGGCCAGTCTGGCAGGGGAGGTAAAGGGTCAGACCTTTCGGGTAGCGCTTCCCACAGCGATGGATGATGCCAGCACAAATCCTGCCCACCATGATCGCGGTGTTCACGAATCACGCTACGCAATTTTTTCACTTCGTTAACCAATTCTTCGTGGGACATAAGTTCGAGATCGTCATCCATAGCAGACTCCGTTTATTCATTGTTATTAACGACTGGTTTGGGTTAACTCCTTCCTAATGCGATTCCAGGTGCCGTTGGAAATTTCGCTTGTAAGTTTTACACGATGCAATCGACCTTGAGCAAAAGATTATCACCAAAACCCTCTCTTCTGACATCCCCTTTATCGTTTTTTACGCACGGCTTTCACAAGTTAGTGTTTTTGGCACGAATTTCTGTTTTCCAGAGTCGGCACGGTTTTAGCTTAACCATAGATCCATGCATCTCTAATTGTAAGGAGAATATTATGACCCCGTTGAAATTATTGTTGAGTGGTTTAGGCGCACTTCTATTGGTGCTCAGTTTCTCAGTCAATGCTGATGTAGATGCTGAAGATTTTGTCGATGAAGCATCTGCGAAAGGCCTGGCGGAAATAGAAACCGGAAAAATGGCATTGCGAAAAGGCACCTCACAGGAAGTAAAAGATTTTGCGCAAAAAATGATTAATGATCACACGGCTGCCAACAGGGAACTTGCCGCTATTGCCAAAGGAAAGGATCTGGACGTAGCTGATGATGCCGAGCTAATGAATCAAGCCAAGGCTTTTATTCTCAAGCAGCGCGATGGTGAGTCTTTTGATAGGGCTTATGCTAATAATCAAGTTGTAGCACACGAACAAACTATTGAATTATTTCGTGAAGCCAATGCTGACCTTCGTGACCCTGAACTCAAAGCATTTGTGCAAAAAACCCTACCTAAATTGGAAATGCATTTGCGTATGGCTCAAGATCTGGCCCGTGCAACATCGGCCTCAGAAGCGGCTGTTGATCATCGCTCCAATATGGATACGGACCATCACGATATGGATAACGGCGTTAATACCAAGCCCAGACCTGGCACCACAACCAGCCCTCAATAAAGCGTAAGGAGAGTCTGTGATGACAACAGCACACGTTGGTCATGTGTTGGATTGGTTGCGCGATGCTCACGCCATGGAGCAGCAAGCGGAGGTCATGCTAAAGGATCTGATGGGCCGCCTGGAGCATTACCCTCAACTGCGCGCGCATATTGAAGATCATCTGGAGGATACGCGTGAACAACAAGTGCTGTTGAAGGGATGCATTGAGCGCTTGGGTGGAAGCCCATCGATGCTTAAGGATTTAATGGGCAAGGTAGTGGCATTTGGCCAATCGGTATCGGGCATGATCGTTAGCGACGAAGTCGTAAAAGGTGCGATGAGTGTCTACGTGTTTTCGCACATGGAAATTGCGTCTTACACGATACTGATTGCTGCTGCAAAAGCCATCGGTGACAACGAAACCCAACGTGTATGCGAAGCCATTCTGCAACAGGAGAAAGCGATGGCGGAATGGCTTCGCGGTCATTTGCCGGAAGTCACACAGGCATTTTTGGCGCGTTCAGCAACTCCGGGAATGAGTGCTAAACGCTAAGCCTTTTTCTTAGTGGATTAGGAGAATAACGAATGAATTTTCAAAAGTATTCGACCTGTATCGATGCATGTTATGACTGCGCTATCGCCTGTGATAATTGCTCAGTAGCCTGTTTATCTGAGCCGGATATTGCGATGATGGCAGAATGCATTCGTACGGACATGGATTGCGCTGCTATATGTCGCCTTGCGGCGGCGGCCATGGCGCGCGGCAGTGATTCGGCCAAAGATATTTGTCGTCTCTGCGCAGAAATTTGCCAAAAATGCGGCGATATTTGTAGTAAGCATGAGCCAGCCCATTGTAAGGAGTGCGCAGAGGCTTGCCACAAATGTGCCGGTGAATGTCGAAAGATGGCTGCGTAAAGACTGTATATAAGGTCACGAGGCCAGGGGTGGATACCGTACCGCTTGTTTACTCCCTGCTGGGGCATGATGGACACGTGCTAGCGCGAGTAAGCGCACAACCTCTTCATCGCTGGTCTGATCAAAATTTTCATACCATTGACCGACAAAATAAAATGGATCAGGTGTAAGCAAGCACACAGTTTCGTCGGTCCATTGCGCTAGTTCCTTCAGCGTGCGTGTAGATGCTACCGGCACCGCCATTACAACATCATCAGCCCCCGCCCGTCGCACTGCTTCAAGGGCCGCGCGCATGGTGGCACCAGTAGCCAGCCCGTCGTCCACCAGAATGACACACTGATTCCGCAGAGGCGGCCAGGGACGATCTTCACGGTAAATTTGTTCGCGTCGATGCAGTTCTTTTGTTTCAATTTCAGCAACGTATTCGATGATGTCATCAGTAATGCGGTAGGACCGAATAATTTCTTCATTCAGGATGCGCACGCCACCATGGGCGATAGCGCCCATAGCAAATTCTTTGTGTCGCGGTAATCCCAGTTTGCGTACTACCAGAACATCCAGTGGTGCGTGCAGGCTCAATGCGATTTCATAAGCGACTGGAACGCCGCCGCGCGGCAGCCCCAGCACAATGACATTTTCTTTGTTGCGATACCGGCTCAAGCGTGCGGCAAGTGCTTGGCCGGCGGCATTTCGATTAGCAAGTGATTTCATGGCTCATCCTCCGCATGCAGTTGGACGTTTAGAGTCGACAACACACGAGGAATTCCGGTGAATAACATAGAGCATTTGTGAACTAGTGTAAAAATTTATAGCACATTGCTGAATAACTGGACGGGATGTAGATTGCAAATAAAAAAACGCAGATGGCTCATAAAGTCATCTGCGTTTTAGGTAACGCTTTATTAACGAATCGTTAATTAGAAGCGGAAGCTGGCACCAACAGTAATGGTGTCGGCATAATCAAATTTGGTATAGGCTAATTCAGCACTGATTTCCGGCGTGAAGAATTTACGCGTGCGTAACAGGAAGCCATCATCATAGTCGAGATCAATATAACCTGCGCCGACGCTGAAGGTTCTGTCGAAGTAGAAATCAGCTGCCACATCAAATGCATCATTTTCGTCATAGTCAGCGTAACCACCTTCAACATTCACGAAGTTGCCACCACCCAGGGGTACAACATATTTTGCGTGGATGTTGGCATCGTAACCGGGTTCATCGTAATACTCAGTCCACACCAGTAAACCGGTGATAGGCGTTAAACCCAAACGCACGCCCCAATCATTCTCGGTTGACGAACCATCATAATCTTCGCGTCTGATTTCAGCGGCGCCGTAAAAAATTGTATCAGGAATATAAAACTCAACGCCTGCTGTCACTACGTCCAAGTCATTGTTACCGACGACATAAGCATTGCTTGATCTGTTAATAAAAGCAGCTTCAGCTAGCGGATTGTTGCCTGGGCGGACTTCCTGGAAGTGGTACTCTCCGTAGACACCAAAAAAGTCATCGTTCCCGCCAGCATCGTAATCCACGTCAGTGTAGTTCACACCAACTTCGAAATTGTAATTCTGGGCCAATGCAACACTGGATGCACAGGTCAGCGCCATGGTTGCTACTAAAGTTTTGAGTTTCATGAAGTTCTCCATTGAATAATCACATCAACCTGCACCTTGTTCTGCAGGTGCGCCATTTTAGTCCGTAATTCGACGAGGTGTCATCTTATATTGCGCAATTTGAGAGGCATATCGCGCTGACGAGGCGACTTTACAAAAAGACGTATAAAGAATCGGTGGGTTAACACACAGAGCATCATTGGTGTGCTGAACATATGCTGAATAGATCCAGATTTTTTATTCAGCTTCTGTTCAGCTTGGTGAGAGAAAGTTGCACGTAATCAGCATTCACAGCTAAACATTTTTTCATCATCAAGGCGCATAGCTGTTAATGATCCACCCCAGACACAGGCAGTGTCCAACGCGTAAACGTTAGTGGTTTTTGCCTGGCCACTCAATGCGGCCCAATGACCAAAAATAATTTTATTATTTTTGGTTTTTCGCTTGTCATGGGCAAACCAGGGAAGAAACCCGGGCGGAGCTTCCGTAGCCTCGGTTTTGGTTTCCAGTTCCAGCTCGCCTTCGTGAGTGCAAAAACGCATGCGCGTAAAATAATTAGTGATTATTCGCCAACGCGCTTCGCCAGTCAGCGTATCGTTCCAGATATTCGGTACATTGCCGTACATATTCGCGAGATAAGATGCGAGGGATTCACTCTGCAACACCTGTTCGACTTCCTGTGCGAGAGTGATTGCTTGTTGCAGATCCCATTGCGGCGGAATGCCGGCATGAACCATGGTGTAACCGAGTTGTGAATCGTGATGCAGCAGTTTTCCGGTAAGCAACCATGTAATAAACGCTTCGCAATCTCTGGCTTCCAGCAATGAAGTTAAGGTATCTGACTTGCCCGCTTTTCGATAACCGAGCGCGACTGCCAGAAAATGTAGATCGTGGTTGCCCAGCACCATGGTAATGTTATCGCGCATCGCATACAGAAGACGCATAACGCCGAGCGAATCGGGGCCGCGATTAATTAAATCGCCAGCTATCCATAAACGATCCTTGTCGGGATTGAATTGGATTTTTTTCAGTAAGCATTGCAGAGGTTCTAAACAACCTTGTATATCGCCGATGGCATAGATGCTCATAAAAAACGCCTGAAAAAATCGTTGCGAAA
>CAMPIG010000168.1 GCA_946886255.1 uncultured Cellvibrio sp.
ATAATACATATAATATAAATTAATTCGGCTAATAAAAAACCGCAACAAGGGTTACGGTTTTTTACATTACTAAATGTGATGGAGCCATGCGATAGCAATGCATCTACTTTTTGGTGTTGATATCTTTCATCGCATCGGCATGGGCTTTGATCACGGCCAGGGTCGTGGTATCAACATCGAATACCGAATTCAACCCTTGGGGTTCTTGTGGTGGGTCGCCGACAAAATCGTCGCCTTCTTTCCACATAAAATCTTTATTTTCGGTGCGACCATAACCGCCCCAGGCCCAGAAATTCATACCGGCAATAGCATCGCCTGCTCCGGCACGGGTGCGCAGCAGATTAAAAATTTCAGCATAGAAGCGGTCGCGATAGACGGTGGTGGAATCGGTGGTGAAGCTGCCGTTGTCGCGCTCGATGCCGAATTCTTCCAACACAATCGGTTTGTTCATTTGATTGGCCACGTCAATGTGTTGATTGATGTAATCCTTCGCGGTGGCCAACGCGGAGCTAAAGGTTTCGTCGGGATTTTTGGCGTCGTACCAGCCCCAGTTTTTTACCCACATGTGAAAGGTCAGGTAGTCCACGTATTCGCTTTTGTGGGAGTCGATAAATAAATCCATATCGCGAATAGCACCCATAGAACCTTCGTTGCCGGTGCTCACCAGTTGATTGGGAGCGAGACTGTCAATATATTTTGCGGTGTCGTGAATCCAGTTTTTGAATGCCTCGAAATTCACGCGGCCATCAGCGTCGCTGCCGGGGCGCGGCTCGTTGGCGAGTTGCCAGGACATAATCGTGGGGTCTTCGCTGTAGAGTTTGCCGTTGATGGTATTTTTGCGGGTGACAATAGCTTTGATAACGTTGCGATACAGTTTTTGCGCCCCTTCGATGCGGTAAAAACTCGCGGAGTTTTCCATAAAGGGATTCCATTCATTGGTCACGTCCGGGTCGAATACCGGCTTGCCGGTAAACCAGGCCACGTACTGTGACATTCCGCCGGACCACTGCCAGAAATTATTCAGGTACAAAATCGCGGTCATGTCGCGCTTGGCCATTTCATCGAGCAGGAAATCCATGCCGGCCAGTAAGGTTTCATCGTATTCGCCCGGCGCTTTGATAATCGCCGGACGCACCGCGCGCATGAGTTCGCTGCTTTCCGATACGGCCAGCACCCGCAAATTATTGATACCGGTTTGTTGTAGTAAATCCAGCTCTTTAATTAACCGTTCGCGGTCACCAATGTCACCAGTGGAGCCGAGATAACCGCCGTACCAGAAGTTGGTACCAATAACATAATAGGGTTGGCCGTTGCGAAAAAATTGATTGCCTTCTACCGTTACGAAGGGGCTGTTGGTTTCTGCGGGTTCGTCCGTGTTTTGTAAGGCCGGTGAAGATACCTGCACGCTTTCGCTCGGCGCCGGCGCTTCCTGTTTACTGCAACCCAGCAGCAGTGCAACGCACAGTGCCGCCAACAATGTGAGATTGTTGTTAATTTTTTTCATGCTTCACCTCGTGTGAGAGGAATAGCGCTTACGCACTATCCAATCTTTTTTATAAAATTGATCGCTTCCAACATCGCACGACCATTGTGATAAGGGCCTTTCCAGAAGCCAACTTTATAGGCTTCTTCGTTGTGACCGGTATCCAGAGTCGACAACCACAGCCATTCGCCATGCTTGCTGTCGCGCTGATACTTTTTAATAAACGCCCAGACATTTGTTGCTGTCGTCAGGTAGCGTTCATCCTGCGTCAGCGTATAGACATTGAGAAAACCCACCAGTGCCTCGGCCTGCACCCACCAGACGCGCTCCGTTAATTTTTTGCCGGACGCAAAATCAAATGCATCGAGCACTTCGCCGTATTCACCCATGGCTTCCTGCACGGTGATCTCCGCCAGATTTATAATGCTTGGTGTCATCCTTTGCGTAACTTGCGGCTCGTTGAGTGAATTCAGCGCCTTGGATAACAGCCAGCTGCATTCGATGTCGTGGCCATAGGTGAAGCCGGGCGAAAAGTCTTCCCAGGTTTCATTGAGAAACATGCGCAGGTGGCCGTTATCTTTATTGATGAGGTATTTATCGAAACAGTCAATGTTATAACGCAACGCCTGTTTGATTTGTTCAGTGGGCCTGGCTTTGTACAGCGTGGTGTAGGCTTCCAGCACGTGCAGGTGCGTGTTCATGCTCTTGGGATAATTTAAATCTTTATCGCTCAGGCGCACATCATCCATCTTGCCCCACTCGCGCGTGAAGGCTTCAAAATAACCTTCGTTCACGTGGTCGATGGTTTTTTCTTCCAGCAGCGCAAAACAATCCAGCGCGTGCGCCATGGCTTGTTCATCGCTGGTGAGTTTGTAGTAGGAACACAGCGCATACACTGCAAAGGCTTGAGCGTAGGTTTGCTTTTTGGTGTTGACGGGCTTGCCCTGCGCATTCAGCTCCCAATAAACGCCGCCGAGGTCCTTGTCGAGAAAACATTCCACCAGATAATCGTAAGCGCGTACGGCAGCGTCGCGATACGCTGGCTTATCGACCACGGCTGCCACTTCGCTGAAGAACCACAAGATGCGGGTGTTCAGCACAATGCCTTTGGTGGCGGTTTTTACGGGTGTATTATCCGGGCGAATTTCACCGTAGAAACCACCTTGCTCCCGATCAATAGCGTGAGCAATCCACCAATCGCCGATGGCCATTAATTCCTGCTGAAATTCCGCGCTGAGCGCGGCAGCAGAAAATGCTTCGGTTACTGCTTTTGGATGTCGCTGCAAGCTCGCGTCAATCATCACATCACACCAGATCGTTCATGAGTTTGAGGTTGGCAGCAATCAATTGATTGCGCGTGGCAACAGACGCGGCAGAACGCAAACCGTCTTCCGGTGTGTTGATGCAATAGTCCACTAATTTTTCAATCGTGCTGGTGGCCACATGCATGCGCGTATCGGACGACGCGTAATAAATAAAGACGTCATTTTTTTCGTTGACGATCCAGCCGTTGGCAAAGGCCACATTGGATACGTCGCCGACGCGCTCGGCACCATGGGGCGCGATAAAATGGCCGGCAGGACGATGCGTCACCACCCAGGGACGTTCCAGCTCAGTCATGAACATGTACAACACATAACGTAAACCGGCGGCGGTATTGCGCACGCCGTGAGCCAGGTTCAACCAGCCTTGTTCAGTTTTGATTGGTGCCGGGCCCTGGCCATTTTTTACTTCTTTAATGGTGTGATATACCTTGCCGTCCACAATCACTTCGGATGTCACTTCGGCTTTGGTCATGTCGTCGACCAGCCCCCAACCAATACCACCGCCGGCACCGACGCTGATAAAGCCATCTTGCGGGCGCGTGAACAAACCGTATCTGCCGTCAATAAATTCCGGGTGCAACACTACGTTGCGTTGTTGGCCAGAGTGCGTAATCAAATCTGGCAGGCGCTCCCAGGTCACCAGATCTTTGGTGCGCGCGATGCCGCATTGCGCCTCCGCCGCCGAGGTGTCGTTCGGCTGCTTTAAATCTTTTCTTTCGGTGCAGAATAAACCGTAGATATAACCATCTTCATGGGCGGTTAAACGCATGTCGTATACATTAGTGTCGGGGCGTTCGGTTTCCGGCAAGGTGATGGGGAAATCCCAGAAGCGGAAATTATCAATACCGTTGGGGCTTTCGGCGATGGCGAAAAACGATTTGCGATCCACACCTTCCACACGCACGGCGAGGATATATTTTCCTTGCCAGTAGAGCGCACCGGAATTGAACGCGGCGTTTATGCCCTGGCGTTCCATCAAATGCGGATTGTTTTTTTCGTTGAGGTCGTAGCGCCAGAAGATAGGCGCATGCTCGGCGGTGAGTATCGGATTTTCATAGCAGGTGTAGATACCATTGCCCTGCTTTCTGGGCACATTCGTTTTCGTGACCAGAGCTTCGTGTTCTTTCAACAAACTTTGAACGGCGCTTTTAAAATTACTCATATTGATAAACCCTAAGATTGATACTGACCCGATTTGCACAATCTCAACTGCGCGAATCTTTTTACAACTCTCATGCACTTGCCGATTAACTTTTCCGCCGGGATTCACAGGGCCCGCGCAAGCTTTTTTATCTATGCAAAGGTAACCGGTTACAGAAATCTGCCAAAAAAATTGCACCCTTACCGCTGTTTAATGCTGCCCGGCGAGGTGCAAAGCCGGACAGCGGTACTATCATTTTTGTTGTACTAGCATTTTGCTGTACTACTATTTTTTGCTAATAAACACTCAGGACTTGCTGACCGGTGAATCGCTTTGGGGCAAATACTCTACCGGCATATCGTCCGGATAATCTTTCAATTTGACGTACCAGTTGCGCCACAGGAACAGGCTGGTCAGAAGCACCACCACCATTGAAATAATAAATTCCTGCCAGTGTTTGATCACCATAAAGATCGGCGCGGCCACCAGTGCGGTTTGCCAGATAATCCCCACGATCACGTTGACTGCATCGCGACCAAAGTCGGTGTTGGCTTTGAGTTCGGGATGATCCTTACGTGCAGCTTCCAGTACCGGACCCCAGAAACCCCAGGGACGCACTTTCAGGTAGAACTTTTTAAGTACTTCCATATCGTCCGGTTTGGTCGCCAACGACGCGCCGATACACACCAACAAGCAAGCTGCAAACATAAAAGGAAATGCGTTGATCGGGTGAATGTCGGTGAAGATCAGCGGCATGGCAATGGCGAAGCCGGTGATCATGCCCCAGAAATAACCAAAGCCATTGAATCGCCACCAGTACCACTTGAGCACATTGGAGGCGGTGTAGGCACCAAAGAGAGCACTCACGATCCATTGGATCACGGTATTCAATGATGGAATAAACAAACCAATGCCCACGCCCAGGATCACAAAGATCACGGAGACTATATAACTAAGATAGACATATTTTTTGGCGTCCGCATTGGGGTTGATGTAGCGCTTGTAAATATCGTTAACGACATAAGCTGGCGCCGCGTTGGTGGTGGCGGCAAAGGTCGACATAAACGCGGCGAGCAAACCGGCGATCAACAAACCGAGCAACCCGGTAGGAATATAATTTTTTAACGCAAACGGCAGGATTTGCTCAAAATCAACATCTGGTCCCATCGCGCGCAGATCGTCCATAAAGAACGCCAGTGCCAATATCGTTAAACCGGCAATCAACATATAGCGCGGGAAGATCAGCACCACGTTAACAAACCAACTCATCTTGGCGGCTTCAACCGGCGTTTTGGCAGAAAGCACACGTTGCATATCATAGTTTGGTGCCGGGCCAGCCATGCTCAACAGCACACCTTTTAATACCATTAACATAAAAAAGATGGTGAACATGGAGTAGCCATCAGAGAGGATTTTTTCATTGGCGGCGGGAAGCGTATGCGACCAATCCAGATTCAGCTCCCAACCGAAAAATATGCTGGTCCAGCCATTAGGGATAACGCTTTCAAGCATTTCCGGCGAAACCTGGTTCATCGCGATAACACCCACCGCAATACAGGCAACTGTCATGATGAAGAATTGCAGCACTTCGGTGAACACCACACTGAACATCCCGCCTTTAACCACATAAAAGGTGGTCAGTGCGGTGATGATCAAGCCATACGCGACGTCGTTCCAGTAAGGATCGGTAGAAAACTTCCACGGCAAAAATACCGACGCAAATTTGCCGATGCCGATAAAACCATACGCGAGAAAACTCATCACGCTGATCAGTGCGAACAGCACGACGACGAAGTGAGAAAGTTTTGCGCCTGTGCCTTCGCCAAAACGGAAGGTAATCCATTCCGCACCGGTCATGACGCCCGAGCGACGCAACCATACGGACAAGAAAACCATCAAGAAGATTTGGTTGAAGACCGGCCACAACCAGGGAATATAGACGCTGGTGAGTCCGTAAACGAACAACAGGTAGACCAACCACATGGTCCCGCTGATGTCGAACATACCTGAAGCGTTGGACAAACCTAATTGCCACCAGGCCAGTTTGTTGCCGCCAAGGAAATAACTTTTAATGTCTTTGGAGGCGCGGCTTGAAATCCAGAAGCCGACCACCAGTGTTGCCAGGATATATAACAGGATGATCGCAAGATCGAGAGTTGCCAGCTGCATGAGTACTTCCAATTATTATTGAGTGGCCTGTGGCCGTTAGTATGTTGTTCGCTGAAGCGAGCATTATTTTTTATGCCGGTATCAATCGATCCTGCCGAGGACAAAGCGCGAAAATCTCGACCATTCGATGGTGTTACCCGGTTCTGCCATCAACCCGGACACCCACGCAAACCCGCGCTAAACCTGCAGGCCACGCCCGATAAGGGCGGGCTGATAATGCCATGATGCCTGATAGCGATCAACTTACACTCATAAACCGGTTTCTGCGCTGCCACGGGCAAAACAAAGAAGACCGAATCCAAGTAGTCAGGGGCATTTCACGGGCTTCTTACAAAACCCTGTGATTTTAAATGCCAATTCACAGATGCATAATGTAATCGGTTACAACTTTTTTTGCTAGTCAGAGTTGCAAACGTGTAGTAGATTTTCGATGTCACGGCATCTTTAAAGCGATAAATAAGCCGATTTTGTTACACACCGTCTGTTGCCGTTTCATACCAATCCCTTGTTGAACCAGCGTCTAATCACCAGAGTCGTCCTATGTCGAATATTCGAGATGTTGCCCGCATAGCCGGAGTATCGGTTGCTACCGTATCCCGCGCCCTGAGCGCACCGGAAAAGGTATCCAATGAAAGCCTGGCCAAGGTCAAAACGGCTATCGCCCAGGTGGGTTACCGGCCCAACATGCTCGCGCGCAACTTTCGCTCCACTCGCTCCTACGCGGTGGTAGTGCTGGTGCCCGACATTGCCAACCCCTTCTATTCCCTGTTTATTCGCGCCCTGGAAGATCGTGCGCAACAGAAAGGTTATGCGGTGCTACTGGGGGATACACGCGGCACATCGGAGCGGGAACAAGACTACATTCGCCGAGTGGAAACCCGTCTGGCGGACGGTATCATCCAATTGCGCCCCAGCTCGGAAAAGAGCCATAGCAATATCCCGCCGGGCATTGCCTGCGTGAACGCGTGTGGCTGTGAATTTACGACTGGCCCGTCCATTCGTATCGATAACCGCGCGGCGGCGCGCACCATGGTGGATTATCTGATTTCATTGGGCCACCGCCGCATCGGCGTGATTTCTGGCCTGAAGGATAACCCGCACACCATTGATCGACTTGAAGGCTATAAAGAAAGCCTGGCGTCTGCGGGAATTACTTTTGATAAAGATTTAATCGCCGAAGGCGACTTCACCATGTGGTCCGGCCTGAACAGCGCCTTCCAGTTCTGCAATATGAAAGAGCGCCCGACGGCGATCTTTTCCATGAATGACGAGATGGCCATCGGCGCGATGCAAACCCTGAAATCCCAGGGCATTCGTATTCCCGAAGACATGTCCGTTACCGGCTTTGACGATATCGCTTACGCCAAGTATTGCGATCCGAGCCTGACCACGATTTCGCAACCGGCAGAAGAGATGGGCAAGATGGCGATGGATATGCTGTTGCGGTTGATTGAGGGCGAAACCCTCAGTCAAACCGTGTGTGTCTTGCCCACCGAATTTATCATCCGCAAAAGCACCGGCCCGGCACCGTCTCGCCCCTGAGCCGAGGCCAAGGCTTAAGGCTTGTAAGTTTCGCAGTGATCCAGCAGCTCCATCGCCAGCACGATCAGGTGATAGAGCGTGCTGGCCGGCGCGACATCCACCACCACTTCATCATCGGCCCCGCGTTGATCCACATAGGAACCGGGCGTTGATGCGCACAAGTAATAGGTAAATAAATCTTCCACGCCTTTCACAGCGCGCTCGGTTGCGTTCGGATCACCGGCGCGAATCTGCACCAGATTAGCTTTGATAAATTCCGTGAGTCCCCAACAGCGTTTGTTGTGATCCAGCACGCGACCATCGGGCATGACGGAATCAAACAATAAACCGGATGTTGCCACACCGATTTCCAGCGCTTTGTTGTATAGCGCATCGGTATAGCGTTTAACCGGGCGGCCGGAACGACGGCTGTACCAATCCAGTAACCACACCCACTCCATCATATGACCGGGCTCGACGATATCGCCGCGCTCATCGGCACAGCGGGTCCAATCATCGTTGAAAAATTCGAGCAGAACCTGTTGTTGCGGATCAAAGAAACGGCTTTGAAATAACGCAAATAATTCACCCACGCGGGCCAACCATTTTGCATCCCCGGTCGCATCGTAAAGCGCTAAAAAGGCTTCAAATAAATGCATGTGCGGGTTTTGCCGGCGACAGGCGTAGGCGTAGTCACCTTCAATCCAGCCGCCGTAGTCCGCGCTGAATGCTGTATCAAAATGGGCCACCAATTTCTCGGCTTCACGCAGTGCCGCTTCATCGCCAAAGGCGCGGTAGCACCAGGCGTTGGCCAACAAAAAGAAGGCGTGATCGTAGAGATCCTGTTTGATATCGATAACCGTGAAGTGCTTGTCGAGCAGATGGGTATATCCGCCCCCGGCAGTGGGATGCGCCGCGTGGTGATGGACAAAATTCAACAGGCCTGTTGCCAGCTTTTGACCTTCCGGGCACCAGCCGCGATGAAAGGCCGCCGCGTAAAAAAATGCTTGTCGAGCCTGCACCCGCACGCGGGTTTTGGCTTCCAGATCCGGCTGCCCATCAGGCAACAGACGTTCGTAGTTAGCACCGAATTCAGGGTCAAAACCGACCTTTTGCCACAGTGGCAAAGCCTGGTCCCTGATCCACGTTTCCATACGGCGCGCCGCCGCTATCAATTGTTGAGTCATGTCCTGGGACATAGTTACTGCTTCCCTCATTGATTAAAGAGTCAGGCCACCAATAGCCGGGGATGATTGTCGCATAAGCGAAAGGTCGCTTACTAAAAACGACGCACATAAAAAAACCCCGGCAAGCCGGGGCAGGGTAGTAAACAACAGCAGGCTTAATGCATTTACAACGGGGACTTACATCATCGAACACCAAACATCGCTTAAGGCGATATGGAGCGCAATCCATATAGCGTAACCGGTTTACAAATACGAAACCAATAAGTACGCAATATCAATGAAGGAATTATTACTTAAAATGTAATCGGTTTCAAATTAAAATCGCATTTTTATGCCGGACTTGTGCGAATCGACACGAATCCTGGTGGTTTTAACAACTCATCGAAATGGATGGCGCAACGAGGATAGCAATCGGTTATTGATGGCAGAATTATGTAATTTTTTTACCAAGACGCAAGACGGATATGGCG
>CAMPIG010000169.1 GCA_946886255.1 uncultured Cellvibrio sp.
TGGCGTTGGTATGTGATGTATACCTCCGGCCAGGACGGCACACTCGATCACCAACATTTAAGTGTGATTGAAAGTGTCGGCGATGATCCGTTGGGACCATACGAATACAAAGGCTCACCCATGCCCAACAGCTGGAATATCGACGGCACCTATTTTCAACATAAAAATAAATTGTATTTACTGTGGTCCGAATGGGTCGGCGATGAGCAATTGAATTTTATTTCCGAGATGAGCAACCCCTGGACCATCACCGGACCGCGCATGGTATTAACACGCCCGACTTATGCTTGGGAACAGAGTGGTCGCAAGGTAACGGAAGGTGCAGAAATCCTCAAACACAACGGTAAAACGTTCGTTATTTATTCCGCAAGTTTCTGCGATACGCCGGATTACAAGTTGGGCCAGCTTGAGTTGGTAGGCGATGACCCGATGAAGCCGGAATCTTGGAAAAAATCCTCCGAGCCCGTGTTCCAAACCGCCAATGGTGTTTATGCACCGGGCCACAACGGCTTCTTTACATCTCCGGACGGCACAGAAGATTGGATCGTCTACCACGGTAATTCATCGCCCAAACACGGCTGCAGTGCAACGCGTTCCGTGCGCGCCCAAAAATTTACCTGGAACACAGACGGCACGCCGAACTTTGGCGAGCCCGTTGCTGAAGGCACACCCGTTGTTTTACCGTCCGGCGAAAATGGCCCGCTCACCACACGCGTATTGGGCGCGGAATATCAACTGGTCAATCGCAGTAGCAATCAATGCCTCGCCAAAGCCGGCAATCAATTAAACGCCGCCTGCCAAAGCGACACCGCGCAATGGGTACTCGACTACACCAGCGACGGCTACTTCCGCCTCGCCCACAACGCCACCGGCAATTTCCTCAGCCAATGTTCTGCGCAAGAAATACAACTACCACCCTGGACCAACACCAACTGCCAGGAATGGAAACTCGAAGCGCAAGCCGACGGCTGGTTACGCTTGGTCAACCGCGCAACACAATCCGCATTAACCGCCGAAAACTGCACGGCAGAACATTGTGATCAGTGGCGTGCACAACCCGTCGGCAAAGTCGCCATTGCCAGCGTACAAAGCGGCAAAATGCTAACCGCCGAAGACTGCGCAAAAAATCCCACCGCCAACCTCACCCAATCCGAATGGCGCCACGACGCTTGTCAACAATGGGCATTCCAACCCACCGACGCCGGCTATTTTGAAATCCAGGCAGACAACGGCGCATGCTTAGCCGTAGAAAAATCCGCAGTCGTCGCCGGAGCCAATATCGCGCTGAACACATGTGCCGACAACAACAGTCAATGGCGTATCGACCACCTGCGCAACGGCACCCAACGCTTTGTTGCTCGCCACAGCCAACAAGTGATGGACCTGGCACATTGCGGTTTAGCCAATGGCACCAATCTGGCACAGGCGCCAGCACTGGATACAATTTGCCAAACGTTTCAATTGAGAAGGGTGGAATAACATATTGCGGGAGATGTGAAACTGTTGCGCATCTCCTTCAATGAGGAAAATCTCGTACAAATAAAAAGGGCGTTTATCTTCCGATAAACGCCCTTACTTTTTATGACCTTGGCACAATACGAGTTTGGCGTTAGGGCTTTTGTTTCGAAACCCTCAAGTCATGGACGACTTGAGGGTTTCGAAACAAAAGCTCTAATGACAAGCGAACTACGAAGTCCGTTCATCAACAATCTAATTAGAAGCGTTCTGTTCCCGCGCCACCAATTCCTCTTCAATGAAATTCAACGCCTCATCAATCAACAACAACATAGAATGCTTGGCGCGTTCCGCGTTGCGGTTTTTAATTGCATTGAACACCTTCGCATGATCCTCCACCACACCCTCATGGTTAGCCTTGATGGGGCTGGTATGACGAATACTGACACGCAAAGCCGTTTGAATAAAATCACGCAAGCGAATATAGAAACGATTCTGGCTCGCATACAAAATACTGACATGAAAAGCGATATCCGCTTCCAGCTCAGCTTCCATATTATCCCCCGCCGCCTTCATGCGTTCGAGCGCCGCTTCAATCGCATCGATTTTTTCCGGTGTGGCATAACGTGCGGCGAGGGAGGCAGCCTCCGGCTCGATAGCAATACGCATCTGCAAAAATTCCTTCAACACTTTCATGGAAGGATTACTTTCCAGCGACCAACGCAATAAATCCGTATCGAAAATATTCCACTGTTCTTCCGGCTGAATGCGAATGCCTTGGCGCGGCTTGCTAGAGATTAGCCCCTTGGCAGACAACATCTTTACGGCTTCGCGCACTGCGCTACGGCTCACACCGAATTTTTCGCACAGATCTGCTTCGGTGGGCAGGCTTTCATTTTTATCATAAACACCACAGACAATCTGACGACCCAACTCCTGTGTCATGCGCTGTGAGAGATTAAAATTTCTATCGAGAATAGACATAAAACATTGTCCGTAACAGAGCGTGGAATTGCGCAAGCATATCGCCTTGGTTGGGCGATTACAATCATATTATCTGAATCTACGCGACCTGTTGGATGAGGGTATTTACGTAAAATTCTCCCGGATAATTCTGCGTTTTCGAGCGCGTCGAAACAATTGAAGAAGTCAGCGGACACAGTAAGCAACGGGGTGATACTCGCGCTCACGGTATCCCTCGGCACGGATTATGAAAATGCGCTCTTATGGCGACAGGCAAAAGATCTGCTGGCTTGACCGGCCGCAGGAATCCGGCCGCCATTGGGTGGAAGTGCTAGAGTAAATAGCAGCGGACAGCTCGTCCGACAGCTGCCTTCACTATTAATCCCAGGGATGCCAGTTGATGTGTTGTTCATTATTGCTTTCTATATTTGTGCGTAGCGGCGGCCTGCTTCTGGCACTGCTCCTGGTGGCCTGTGGCCCTGCGACGCGCGATCCCCTGCGGGTGGCAACCTTGCCCTGGCCCGGTTATGAAACCCTGCATCTGGCGCAGAGCCTGGAATACATCAATGAATCGGATATCCGGTTGATAGAATTGGTTAACACCAGTCAGGTCGCCTCGGCCCTGCGCAACGGGACAGTCGCAGCCGCGACGATTACCCTCGATTCTGCTTT
The DNA here is from genome assembly GCA_946886255.1 of uncultured Cellvibrio sp. Next base: position 3,091 of record CAMPIG010000169.1, read on the forward strand.
GACCCTGATGCAGGAAGGTGTGGATCTGAGTGTCGTGTTAGTGATGGATTACTCCTTTGGCGCCGATGCTGTTATTGCCAGGCCGGGTATTACGGCGTTGGAGCATATCCGTAGCAAACGTATCGCCGTGGAAAATGCCACCGTAGGCGGCGTCATGCTTGATGCCTTATTGACCGAAGCGGCATTAACGGTGCCGGAGATTGAGTTGGTGTCGATGACCGTCAACGAACATCTGGCCGCTTACCGCCGGGGAGAGGTGGATGTGGTCGTGACCTATGAACCGGTATCGACCCTGCTATTGCAGGAGGGGGGGACGCGCCTCTACGACAGCCGCGCGATTTCCGGTCGTATCCTGGATGTTCTGGTGGTACGCAAGGAACTGGTGAGCCGCTATCGTCCGGAATTGCAGGCATTGTTGACTGCACATTTCCGCGCATTGAATTATCTGGAGCAGTCGCCGGGCGATGCCCATGCACTCATTGCTCCCTATCTCGGGGTATCGGCGGAACAGGTCGCGGCTATGATGGCCGTCATTCGTGTACCATCTCTCGGCGATAATCACCGCCTGTTAAACGGCAGCCGACCGGAATTGGTTCGCGTCGCTGGCGAGTTGGCGGATTTTATGGTGCAACGCCAATTACTCCGCAGCGTGCCAGTTGTCGATCATCTGGTGCAGCCGGACTTTCTACCTCCCTCCAATCTGTTTACCAGCCAGCCGGCCCGGCAGGTTCAGCCATGACGATGTATCGGAGCATCAACCTGCGCTTGTGGTTGCCGGTCATCATACTCGGCGCGCTGCTCTTGATGATGACCCTGAGTGCCCTGTGGCGTTATGAAAGCCAGAATCGTCAGGTGGAGGCCGATACCCTGGAGCTGTTGCAAAAACGTATGGCCCGCGACCGGCGCCATATCGAGAGTTTGATGCGGATGGAGCAGAGGGGGCTGGTGGCCGAATGGATTGCCGACCTGGGGGCGATCCCGGATGTAGAGCTGGTGGTGCTTATCGACGAACAGCGCCATATCCTGTTCGCCAGTCATCCCCTGTGGCCGGGTCAACCGATAACGGCTATCGCTGATCGGTGGGATGAACGCTGGATGCCTGCTGATGTCCGCCAATACCTGGCACAGTTCGCTACTGTTCGCGGGCAACCGGTCGTCAATGCGTATCAGCCGATATCCCTGCCCAGCCGGGCGGGCGACATCCGCTCGGATCGTATCGGGGCAATCCTGCTGCAGTACAACTTGCAAAACAGTAAAGCCAAAGTGGGGCAAGCAGTGTTCCGCAGCAGCCTGGTGAACCTGGGTATCGGCACGCTGGTGATGTTGCTGATGATGTGGATGCTGGATCGCTGGCTTGCTCAACCGCTCGGTCATCTACGCACCAAAGTCGGCGAGATCAGCCGCGGTCACTTCAACACGCCGATCAATATTGTCGGTGAGGGCGAGATGGCCGCCCTCGCCGCGGCAGTTAACAAGATGCAGACGGATCTGGCAGAAGCCAACGACGCCCAGGTCCAGACGCAAAAGGAGTTGGAGCAATATAAAAACACGCTCGATCAAATGCTGGATGGGGTGTTCATCGCCAGCCTCAAGGACTTTCACTTCATTTATGCCAACCAGGGCGCCCAGCGTCAATTGGGGTATACCCAGGCGGAACTGCTCGGTATGAGTCCGCTGGATATCAAACCTGACGGCGATCCGGCATCCCTGCGTGAACGGATGCAGCCGCTGCTGGATGGACGCGTGCCCGCCATCAGCTTTGAAAGCCTGCATCGCCATAAAAATGGTCATGTCTTTCCGGTGGAGATCTTTCTGCAGGTCATCCACCACCAAGGTGACGCTTCACGCTTTGTGGCCATCGTGCGCGATATTACCGCGCGCAAATACGCCGAGGCGGAGTTGCGTGCCAGTGAGGCGCGCTTTCGCGTGTTGTTTGAGCAGGCCGGGGTGGGAGTTGCGGTCATTGAAACCGCCAGTTGCCGCTTTATCCGCATCAACAAAAAATATGCCGATATTGTGGGTTATTCCGTGGTGGAGATGTTGCAAATGGATTTCACCATGGTCACCTATCCGGATGATCTGGAGCCGGATCTGGCCAATATTGCACGGCTCAAGGCGGGTGAGATTCGTGATTTCACCATGGAAAAACGCTATATCCGCAAAGATGGCAGCATCTGCTGGGTGAACCTGACGGTTTCGCCTATGTGGGAAAACGACGCCCCGTTTGATTACCATGTGGCGGTAGTGGAGGACATTAGTGCGCGCAAGCACAGCGAAGCCTTGTTGAGCAGCCAGATGGCGGTATTGGAGATGATCGCCCGTCGTGCCCCTCTGGGCGATATCCTCACCACGCTTATTCAAGCTGTTGAAGCCCAGGCCCCACAGATGTTGTGTTCGGTGCTATTGCTGGATGCGGAGGGGCAGCATCTGCATCACGGCGCGGCGCCCAGTTTGCCCGCTGCATACAGCCGCGCTATTGATGGTTCTGCAATTGGTGAAGCGGCGGGTTCCTGTGGCACTGCAGCCTTTCGCGGCGAGACGGTCATTGTTGCGGATATCGCCTGCGACCCGCTGTGGAAGGATTATGCGCAGTTGGCGTTGTCCCATGGCTTAAAGGCTTGCTGGTCTACCCCCATCTTCAGCGCGCGACATCGGGTATTGGGTACGTTTGCGGTTTACTACCGCCAGATCGGTTCACCCACAGCGCAACATCAGCAGATCATCGCCATGGCGACCCACACGGCAGCGGTGGCGATTGAACGGGAACAGTTCGAAGCGGTGCTACGGGACGGGGCGGAATATACCCAGACCATCCTCGATAATGTGGCCGACGGCATCATCACCACCAATATCCAGGGCATCGTTGAATCGTTTAACAATGCGGCGGCCCGGATCTTCGGCTACAGCGCAGAGGACATCATTGGCCAATCCGTCAATGTCCTGATGCCGGGGCTTTATGACAATGAGGGTAACGACCAGCCGGAGGGCATTAAGGGTGTGTTATCACGTGTGCTGGGGCGGCGGCGCGAAGTGGAAGGACAGCGTAAAGATGGTTCTACCTTTCCAATGGAATTGTCGGTATCGCGGGTGCTGCACAATAGCCAGATAAAGCTGATCGGGTTGCTGAGCGATATCTCCGAGCGGCGCCGGCATGAAGAGCGCATCCAGCGGTTGGCGTTTTACGATTCCCTGACGGAGCTGCCTAACCGCCGCCTGTTGATGGATCGGCTGCAACATGCCCTGGCCAGCAGTGCGCGCAACGGTTCGCTGGGTGCCTTACTGCTGCTCGACCTCGACCACTTCAAAAACCTCAACGATACCCACGGCCACGACGCTGGCGATTTACTGCTCTGCCAGGTGGCGGAGCGCCTCACCCGCTGCGTGCGCGAAGGCGACACAGTGGCGCGGCTGGGCGGCGACGAGTTTGTGGTGGTGCTGGAGGGCTTGAGCCAAAACGTCCACGAAGCGGCCGGGCGGGCGAAGGCTGTGGGCGAGCACATTCTTTCGCTACTGAGCCAGACTTACCTGCTGGACGACATTGAGCATTACAGCAGCCCCAGCATCGGCATTACGTTGTTTAGCCAGCACGCCGAAACAGTGGATGCATTGCTGAAACGAGCGGATGTGGCCATGTATCAGGCCAAGGCGGCGGGACGCAATACCCTGCAATTCTTCGACTCCGAACTTCAGGCGTCCCTGGCGGCGCGCACTGCGCTGGAAGCCGACATGCGCCTCAGCCTGACGCAGGAACAATTTATGCTTTTTTACCAGCCACAGGTGGATGGTACGGGACACATTACCGGAGCGGAAGCGTTACTGCGCTGGCATCATCCGGAGAGAGGCATGGTCTCTCCGGCTGAGTTTATTCCGCTGGCAGAGCAATCCGGCTTCATCCTGCCCTTGGGGCAGTGGGTACTGCAAACGGCTTGCGAGCAGCTGGTGAGCTGGGCCAATGATCCAGCGACCCGCGACTTGACCCTTGCGATCAACGTCAGCGCTCGCCAGTTCCGCCAGATCGGTTTTGTGGAACAGGTGCTGGATGTGATCCAGCAAACCGGAGCTGACCCGGCGCGCGTCAAACTGGAGTTGACCGAGAGCCTGCTGGTCAACAACCTTGATGATGTGATTGGCAAGATGCGGGCATTGAAAAGCTGCGGTGTCGGTTTTTCTCTGGATGACTTTGGTACTGGCTATTCGTCCCTCGGTTATCTGCGGCAACTGCCCCTCGATCAACTGAAGATTGACCAATCTTTTGTGCGTGATGTATTGGTTGACCCTAATGATGCGGTGATCGCGCGCACGATTATTGCGTTAGGGATCAGCCTGGGTTTATCGGTCATCGCGGAGGGTGTGGAAACGGAAGGGCAGCGTGCTTTTCTCGCGACCAACGGGTGCTATGCCTACCAGGGCTATCTTTTTGCCCGACCCATGCCGGCGGCTGAATTTGATGTATTGCTGCTCAAACAAAATGGTGTGGTGAGTTAATGATTCACCGGTGGTGTGGTCGATGACGGTTCCACCGCAGCGGGTTCTGCTGGCGGGTCTATCAGTTTCCAGTCATCAACCTCGCGGTGAAAGAAACCGCTTTCTTCATAAGCTTTATGAATAAGGTCGCGCGTTTTCATCAGGGTGATGCCTTTCTGTAAGGCTTCATAATACGCCTGCCCCTGCGGATGGCGGCGGCTGACCGGCCAATGGCGAGTACCGTTGATAGCCACTTTAATACCTTCAATAGGAATCAACTCCATATTGTCCAACACAACCTTCATCCCGGCGGAGGGTTGAAAAGGCGCGAGCGTAAAATCGGCCCGCCCGGCGCTGACCATGCGTACCATGTGAGTCCAGTCGGTGGTGAAATACAGGTGGTTGATACCCAATTGTTTCAGGGTGGCGACATCGGCATACCATTGGATGCTGGAAACAGCACGCAATTGGCGCAAGTCTTCCAGGTTTTTCGCAGCCAGCGCCTTTTGATTGGTGGGCGAGGTATAAAAGCCGACGACGAATTCACCCTCATCAATCACCGGCTGGGTGATGTGGAATAAATCTGGCAGGTTCAGTACATCGGAGTACCACACCAGCGCACCGGAAGAAATTAAGTCGCCATCGGCAATTTGTCGCAGAGTGCGCAGGTAATTTTGTTCATCGCGCAGTTCCAGCGGGTCCTTGAAACCACCCAACTGCAAAGCTTGCTGCAAGAGAACTACCTCGATCACATCCCGGCGCGCACCGGAGCCTCCGTAGTAATCGATGCTGGCAATATCCCGGCCGCGCACAAACTGGCGGTAATCCGCATAGATGTCTTCATAGATGGAAACCGCGAGCGGATGGGGCGCGTCATCGGCTCCCTGGGTAGAGGTCGACCAGCCTCCCAATAAACAGGAAACCAGCGCTAACCAACGACATGTTAAAGGGTTGCTCATAGATTTCGGTTTGGTTTAAAGGAAAGAGAACGCTGACGGTATGGGTCTTGAATCAGCAGTCTAGAGGTGTATGCCGGGGTGGACAAGGACCTAGGCTTGCGTCAGTGCGTTGCATCACCGGATGGCGCATCTTGAGATTGACGGAGTATTAGTACTCCACCACCTGTCCGCGATAAATACGCACCGGTCGGTGGGATTCCTTGGCAGTGTCAGCCAAGGGTGAATCTATTAGGCTGACCTGGCCGCGATAGACTTTGGTGACTTGCTTAGGGGTGTTGGGTTTAGGCTTGGGTTCTTCCAATTGATCAATCCAGGGTTCACCGGCCAGAGAGAGTAATTCCTTAATCAGGGTTCGAGTAATCGTATCCTTGCAGTGGTGATGGAAGTCAGCCAGTTCATGCAGCATGTCCGGATTGGCCAGTTTGATACCTGGCTTCATCTTCGCGTCAACACGGCGACGTATTTCATACACCAAATCGATCATGGGTTTGCTGTATTGCATAGAGCCTCCACTCGAACAGGTACTGACCCTTACAGCAAAGCAAGAAGCCAGCCAATCGCTGGAAACCCTGTTATGAAGGATTTTTTATAAATCTATGCGCCAAAGGGTGCACGTAACTGGTGCGTGTCTGATGAACGCTGCCTGCTTATCCACCAAAGGGACGCTTAACTCAGGTGGTGATCCATATCGCGCGATGGTTGGGCGCACTTACTGTCGCCGACCACTTTGGCCGGTACGCCTGCCACCGTGGTACGCGGAGGAACGCTCTTCAGCA
>CAMPIG010000170.1 GCA_946886255.1 uncultured Cellvibrio sp.
ATAACAATCTTGTCACCGGCACCGAAGGCGTGAACATCGTAGCCATGCCCGATTCTCATACTGTATTTTCCTGTTGCTGCAAGATAGTGTGCGCCAACGCCAGGTCTTCGGGTCGGGTAATCTTGATGTTATCTGCGCGACCTTCAACAACGCGATGGGAATAGCCGTTGGCTTCCAGTGCGGAAGCCTCATCGGTGATGGCTTGCCCGCGTACTAGCGCGCTGGCGAGTGATGCGCGTAATAAACCGTAACGAAACAGTTGTGGCGTTTGCGCTTGCCAAAGCTCGCGACGATCCATGGTAGCAATAATAGTCCCGTTTACATCGACCCGTTTGATGGTATCGCTGACCGGCACCGCCAAAATGCCGCCCACCGGATCTTCCGCTAATTTCGTGCACAAGGTTTGGATAAGTGAAAGCGTGATACAAGGTCGTGCAGCATCGTGCACCAGCACCCAGTCTTCGGCGTGCGCCTGCTCCGCCAACGTATTTAATCCATTCAACACTGAATCACTGCGTTCAGCGCCACCGTCGACACGGGTAATGCGTGGGTCAGAACTGATCGGCAACTGCGGCCAGATGTTATCCGTCGGACTGACAGCAACCAACAAGCCGGATACCGTAGGTAAGCAGAGCAACCGTTCAAGCGTATGTTCGAGGATTGTTTTACCTGACAGGGTTAAATACTGCTTTGGTATTGCCGCGCCCATACGGCTACCAACACCGGCAGCCGGTACGATAATCCAATAACGCGGTGAGGTATCTGAATGAGCCATGGGGTGGTTAAGCAAAGGCCGACCGGATTACTGTCGAGGTTCGAGAATCATAAAAAATGTCTCGTCTTTTTTAATCATACCGATGTCATTACGCGCGCGCTCTTCCACACTATCGAGACCGGTTTTCAGGTCTTCTACTTCAACCGCAAGAATCCGATTGCGTTCACGTAATCGACTGTTATCCGCTTGTTGTATCTTAATCTCCCGCTCCAGTCGATTGACATCGGCAAGGCTGCCTTCGCTGATCCACAGACGATACTGCAGTGCAGCCAACAGAATAATCAAAATACCCAGCATCCATTTCATAATGGCGTCAGTTGCTCATGAGTGATGATCGGCAATCTTACACAATTGTGGCGGGGAATAGCACCCGCTGATGATCGACATGTTAAGTAGAAAACAAAAACGGGCCACAGAGGGCCCGTTTTGTATAATACAGAACAACTTATGCTTTGAACTCTGCGCGACCTTTGTAAGGTGCAGCGGCGCCCAATTCGGCTTCGATACGCAGCAGACGGTTGTACTTGGACACGCGGTCAGAGCGGCACAATGAACCCGTTTTGATTTGGCCGGCTGCAGTAGCCACAGCCAGATCGGCGATGGTGGTGTCTTCAGTTTCACCGGAGCGATGAGAAATCACAGCGGTATAACCGGCACTCTGAGCCATTTTAATAGCATCCAGGGTCTCGGACAGCGAACCGATCTGGTTGAATTTAATCAGGATGGAGTTAGCGATTTTTTTATCGATACCTTCTTTCAGGATTTTGGTATTGGTCACGAACAGGTCATCACCCACCAATTGCACTTTGTTACCGATCTTATTGGTCAGGTCAGCCCAACCGTCCCAATCGCTTTCGTCCTTACCGTCTTCAATAGAGATAATCGGGTATTTGTTGGCGAGGTCGGCCAGGTAATCAGAGAACTCGGTGGAGCTGAACACTTTACCTTCACCAGCCAGATCGTATTTGCCGTCTTTGTAGAATTCAGACGCTGCACAATCCAATGCCAGCGTCACGTTGTCACCCAGTTTGTAACCCGCTTTGGCCACTGCTTCAGCGATGACTTTAAGAGCTTCTTCGTTAGACGGCAGGTTGGGTGCAAAACCACCTTCGTCGCCCACAGCCGTGTTCAGACCTTTATCGTGCAGGATTTTTTTCAGGTTGTGGAAAATTTCTGCACCCATGCGCAGGGCTTCAGCAAAGGTTTTTGCCCCGACCGGCTGCACCATGAATTCCTGAATGTCGACGTTGTTGTCGGCGTGCTCACCACCGTTGATGATGTTCATCATTGGCACTGGCATGGAGTATTTACCTGGGGTGCCGTTCAGGTCAGCAATGTGAGCGTAGAGCGGTACTTTTTTAGCAATCGCCGCTGCTTTTGCTGCTGCGAGAGATACCGCGAGAATGGCGTTGGCACCGAGTACTGATTTGTTGTCCGTGCCATCAGCCTTCAGCATGGCGTCATCCAGCGCGCGTTGATTCAGTGCATCCATTCCCAACAGTAAACCTTTGATGGTGTTGTTGATGTTATCAACGGCTTTCAACACACCTTTACCCATATAGCGGGACTTGTCGCCATCGCGCAGTTCCAGGGCTTCGCGCGAGCCGGTTGAAGCGCCAGACGGTGCACAGGCTGAACCTACCGCACCGTTTTCCAGAATGACTTCCGCCATGACCGTGGGGTTGCCGCGGCTATCCAATACTTCAAACGCTTTAATGTCGACTATCTTGCTCATGGTTACTCCAATGTTTCTCTTTAAAAAATTAATAGATTACTTGATGTCCAGGGGAGGAAAGTGTTTTACCAGATCATCAAGCGCTTTCATTTGTGCAAGGAAAGGTTCCAACTTGTCCAGGGGTAACGCGCTAGGGCCGTCGCATTTGGCGTTATCCGGATCGGGATGCGCCTCCAGAAATAAACCGGCAAGACCCACCGCCATACCCGCACGAGCCAATTCGGCCACCTGGTGCCGACGACCACTGGATGCAGCCCCCATAGGATCGCGACATTGCAGTGAGTGGGTCACATCAAAGATCACCGGCGCATTGTCGCTAACATCGCGCATAGTGCGGAAACCCAGCATATCCACCACCAGGTTGTCGTAGCCAAAGTTGGTGCCACGATCACATAAAATAATTTTATCGTTGCCACACTCGCGGAATTTTTCCACGATATTTTTCATTTGACCCGGGCTTAAAAACTGCGGCTTTTTAATGTTAATAACCGCATTGGTTTTCGCCATGGCCATCACCAGGTCTGTTTGACGCGCCAGAAAAGCGGGCAATTGAATAACATCGCATACATCCGCTACCGGCTGGCACTGATCAATTTCGTGCACATCAGTAATCACCGGTATATCAAAGGTTTGTTTGATTTCCTGAAAAATCTTTAAACCTTCTTCCATGCCGGGACCGCGATAGGAATGGATCGACGAACGGTTAGCTTTATCGAAAGAGGCTTTGAAGACGTAGGGAATGCCCAGTTTTTGCGTTACTGTCACATAGGCTTCAGCAACCTGCATCGCCATGTCGCGCGACTCAAGTACATTCATGCCGCCGAATAAAACAAACGGTAAGGTGTTACCGACACTGAGCTTACCGATCTGTACTGTTTTTGCTGTCACACTATTCTCCAATTGCTGAGCGACTCAGGCTTTTTTGTTCGCCACAGCCGCATTGACAAAACTGCTGAACAAGGGATGTCCATCGCGCGGCGTCGAGGTAAATTCCGGGTGGAACTGGCAGGCAACAAACCAGGGGTGATCCGGCAGTTCTACTACTTCAACCAGGGTGTCGTCCGCCGACCAACCGCCGATACGCAAACCCGCTTTTTGCAACTGATCAACATAATTGTTGTTCACTTCATAACGATGACGGTGACGTTCAACAATTACGTCTGCCCCGTAAATCTCGCGCGCTTTTGATCCGTTGACCAGTCGACACTCCTGTGCGCCCAGACGCATGGTGCCACCCAGATCCGAACTTTCATCGCGCTTTTCAACTGCGCCGTCGGCGGTGATCCATTCGGTAATTAATCCAATTACCGGATGCGGACTGTTTTTATCAAACTCCGTAGAGTTAGCACCTTTCAGACCCAGCACATTGCGTGAGAATTCAATCACGACTGATTGCATTCCCAGGCAAATACCCAGGTAAGGCACTTTGTTTTCGCGGGCATATTGTACGGCCATTAATTTGCCTTCTACGCCGCGCTCGCCGAAACCACCGGGTACGAGAATCGCATCGGCATCTTTCAGAATACCCACACCTTCATTCTCAACGCGCTCTGCATCAATGTAATTCACATTGACTTTGGTTCGCGCGTGAATGCCCGCATGGGTTAACGCCTCGTTCAGGGATTTATAAGCGTCGAGCAGATCCATGTATTTGCCAACCATGGCGATGGTAACGGCGTGCTCGGGATTCAGCTTGCCGTCCACAACGCGATCCCATTCGCTCAGATCAGCAGGTGGACAATTCAGGCCAAACTGGTCCACTACAATTTGATCCAGGCCGTATTCGTTCAACAATCGGGGAATAGCGTAAATGGTATTGGCGTCGGGGAGCGGTACAACCGCACGCTCGGCGACGTTGGTAAACAGCGCAATCTTGCGTCGGGAGTCTTCATCCACCAATTTTTCTGACCGGCACAGCAGCACATCCGGCTGTAAACCGATGGAACGTAATTCTTTTACCGAATGCTGTGTGGGCTTGGTTTTGGTTTCGCCGGCGGTGGCAATGTAAGGCACCAGAGTCAAATGAATCAGTAAGGAATGTTGCGGACCCAGTTCGACTTTTAACTGACGTACCGCTTCGAGAAAGGGTTGCGATTCGATGTCGCCCACCGTGCCGCCGATTTCGACCAATGCCACATCCACATCGCGACCGCCCTCAACGATGCGGCGTTTGATTTCATCGGTGATATGGGGAATAACCTGAACAGTGCCGCCAAGATAATCACCGCGACGCTCTTTGCGCAGCACCGTTTCATATACCCGACCGGTCGTGAAGTTATTGCGGCGGGTCATCTTGGTGCGGATATAACGTTCGTAGTGGCCCAGGTCCAGGTCGGTTTCCGCACCGTCTTCGGTGACAAATACCTCGCCGTGCTGGAAGGGGCTCATGGTGCCCGGGTCCACGTTGATGTAAGGGTCGAGTTTCATGATGGTCACTTTCAGACCACGGGATTCGAGGATGGCAGCCAAAGAAGCTGAAGCAATGCCCTTACCGAGAGACGATACAACACCGCCTGTGACGAATATATAGCGTGTCATTTGAAGCCTTGTAGAAATTGAATGATGCAGTGCAGATGCGTGGGCAAGTCAACCAGAGGGGCTGGCCTTTACCTTTCAGGACGGGGCGCCAGACTACCAGAAAGCCGGGATTGCCTCAACGGAAAGCTGTCAGCCGTTTTGGCGAATGTGCCAATGCAAACGGTAACCCGGGGCGCCGGGTGCGGCCACAAAATCGGCACAAACCCACAGATCCCCCACTGCCGCCAATTGATCATCGACATAAACCAGCGGTACTTGTTCGCGCCACCAGGGTTCAAGCCCGTGTTCCTGCAACAGCTTTTTCAGCGTTTGTGAGTGTGCACGACCTGCAGGGCGGCAGCGTTCACCACCTGAGCGCCAGCGAAGCTCGACTTGGGTTATGTCTAGGCGCAGGCAAGATACCGTCGCTGCGGAGGAGCAGTATTCAAATGTCAGCAATGAGCTTGCCGACAAAACACATTCCTCGGTTTTGCCTGTTAAATGCCATCCGCCAGGGTGGGATTGTTCCTGCGCCGGCGTTAACACGAGCGATGGCATGGCGTATAACCGGTCCCGAAACCGCTGTACCGACACATTCCCCCAACGCACTTCACCTTCGGCATCGACGCGCCCATGAATCAACTGGAAGTCAATTTGTTGCAGATGGACGAGTTCCGGTACTGCGTAGCGCTGCTGGCGAAACCAGTAACGCAACAGATTATGACGACGCGCGCGAGACATCTCGCGCAAAACTGCGAGCGCTAAACTACCGCCTTGTCGCTCCGGGCGCGGCACGGCGCGCATCAGGTCCTCAGCGGCCAATTCTTGTAATAACTCTTCACTCTCAGCGCACGCTTGTGCGCTCTGTTGCCAGCGACGGGTATAGTCCGGCCAACGCAAGACCAGCGACGGCATGACATTATGACGAAGATAATTGCGGTCGTAGTGCGTGTCAGTATTACTGTCGTCTTCCACCCAGATCAATTGGTGTGCAACGGCGTAAGACTCCAGCGCACTCCGTTTCACATCCAGCAGCGGGCGCAGGATTGTCCCCTGCCCCAATGGGCGCTGCCGCGCCATGGCTGCCAAACCGCGCGGACCGCTGCCACGCAGTAAACGCAACAATAGAGTTTCGGCCTGGTCATCAGCGTGATGCGCCGTCAGCAAATAATCACCGTTACGTACATGCGTTTCAAAGACGGCATAACGCGCCGCACGCGCCGCTTCTTCCAAACCGCCACCTCTGGGTTCAACCACGACGGTTTGCGCAACGTATTCAACACCCCAGGAGGCACACACTGCGGCGCAGTGTTGCTGCCAGTCAGCCGCATGGGGAGAAATCTGATGATTAATATGCAACGCAGTGATAGGCGTCGACAACCTGAGCTGCACCAGTGCATGTAAAAGCACCACAGAATCCAACCCACCACTCAGCGCTACCCACAAACGCCTGACGTTTGAAGGCAAGTGTTGATGTAAGGCAGCGGGGGTAAAAACCATAGATGAAGTCCACATGTGAATGCCGTCATTAAACCCGAATCCGCACGGAATAAAAACCGGCGGTTGAAGTCTCAAGGCGGGCACAGGCACAATGCCGGCAACTTCACGAGCAGGCTTTGTTTATGAAACAGACACCGCTAACCGCTGCCTACGGTAGTTGGACATCGCCCATCAGTGCAGCATCACTGACCGAAAAAACTGTACAACTGAATGAACCGCGTTTTGACGGTGAGGGTATTTATTGGCTGGAATCCCGTCCGCAGGAAAAAGGGCGCAATGCGCTGGTTCGCCTGCGCGATGGTGCGCGCGAAGACTTGTTACCTGCCCCCGCCAGTGTGCGCACGCGCGCCTATGAATATGGCGGCGGCAATTACACGGTTCATGAGGGTTTTGTTTATCTGGTGCTGGATGCTGACCAACGTGTGTATCGCCTGGACACCGCCCATCACACACTGCAACCACTCAGCCCGGAAGGCCAATATTGTTATGCCGATTTTTGTGTGGATGAACAACGCCAGCAATTAATTTGTGTGCGCGAAGACCATTCGCACCCCGGACAGGAATCCGTCAGTACGATTGTCGCTTTACCGCTGGACGGGTCCCAGCAGGTCAGGCTGCTGGTCAGCGGTGCGGATTTTTATAGCAACCCGCGCCTGAGTCCGGATGGCACAAGCCTGTCATGGCTGTCGTGGCAACACCCACAAATGCCGTGGGACGGAACGGAATGTTTTATCGCGGATTTCACCGATGACAACACGCTGAGCGCGAACAAAAAAATTGCCGGCAGTGAAAAAGAATCTATCTTCCAGCCGGAATGGTCTCCTGACGGCGATCTCTTACTGGTTTCCGATAAAAATAATTGGTGGAATGTATATCGTTGGGCGGCGCAAGAAAACAGCAACACAGAACTCCATGCGCTGTGTGAGGTGGAAGCTGAATTTGCCACACCACGCTGGGTCTTCGGCATGTCGACTTTTGGCTTCCTTAACGCCGATACACTTTTGTGTTGTTACAGCCAACAGGGTCGCTGGCATTTAGCGTATCTGGATTTGCCGACCAAAAACCTGCGCAGCATTCCCTGTGATTTAACCGACATCTCCGCCATCCACTGCTACGCAGGCAAAGCGTTATTGCTCGGCGGAAATCCGCAACGCAGCACGCAGCTTTATGTTTACGATCATGCGAACGGATCATTAACGCCCTTGGCACAAAGCGCCCAGCAAACACCCGACACTGCTTATTTATCCGAACCCCAGGCGGTGAGTTTTCCAACCGAGGATCAGGAAATTGCGCACGGTTTTTATTACCCGCCACACAACCCGGAATTCATCGCACCTGCCGAGTCAAAGCCACCCTTGATTGTGATGTGCCACGGTGGCCCGACAGCAGCAACGTCTTCAACATTGAATCTCAAAATCCAGTTCTGGACCAGCCGCGGATTTGCGGTGCTCGACGTAAACTATCGCGGCAGCACCGGCTATGGCCGTCAGTACCGTGACCGGTTAAAACACAATTGGGGCATAACTGATGTGATTGATGTGTGTAGCGGGGCCGATTTTTTAATTACCCAAGGTTTAGTGGATGAAAATAAATTGGCCATTCGTGGCAGCAGCGCCGGCGGCTACACCGTATTAGCTGCACTAACCTTCAGCAAACGTTTTACCGCCGGCGCGAGTCTTTACGGCATTGGTAACCTGGAAACACTGACGCAGGATACGCATAAATTCGAAGCCCGTTATCTCGATAATTTAATCGGCACCTACCCCGAAGAAAAAGCGTTATACCTCGCACGCTCTCCGCTCTGTCACATCGATCAATTACAATGTCCGGTCATTTTTTTTCAAGGTTTACAAGACAAGGTGGTACCACCCAACCAGGCAGAAGCCATGGTCAAGGCACTTGCCGCCAAAGACATTCCCAATGCCTACATCACCTTTCCCGAAGAAGCCCATGGCTTTCGCCAGGCGCACAATATCCAGCGGGCCATCGAAGCAGAATTATTTTTTTACAGTAAAATCTTTGGCTTCGCGTTAGCGGAACCCATTTCTCCCATTCACATTACCCATCTGGAGCACTGAGTATCATGGGCCGTTGGCGTCCCCCATCAGTCAAAGGCTCGGCCTATATCACAGCTGCCGGCGCAAAGCGTTTAAAAGATGAATTAACTCATCTATGGAAAGTTGAGCGCCCGCAAGTGACCCAGACGGTGCACGAAGCCGCAAAAAACGGTGACCGCTCTGAAAACGGCGACTACATCTACGGCAAACGCCGCCTGCGCGAAATTGACTCGCGCGTGCGCTTTCTCAGCAAACGCTTGGAAGTGTTAACCGTTGTGGATCGTTTACCGGAAGATCAAAGCCGGGTATTTTTTGGCGCATGGGTTACATTGGAAGACGAAGACGGCAACGAACACCTTTGGCAGATTGTCGGCCCTGATGAATTCGATGTGAGCCAACGAAAGCTCAGCATGGACTCCCCCTTAGCCAAAGCCATGTTGCGCAAACAGTTGGATGATGAAATTGTGTTACGCAAACCCGAGGGTGAAGAAATTTATAACATCACTGCGATTGAATATCGCGATTATAGTGAGAGCTGACTCTAACAAAATTGACGCTGGCACAATACGAGTTTGGCGTTAGGGCTTTTGTTTCGAAACCCTCAAGTCACGGACGACTTGAGGGAGCTACACGGACGTATCTATGCGTTTTCGAAACAAAAGCCCTAATGACAAAC
>CAMPIG010000171.1 GCA_946886255.1 uncultured Cellvibrio sp.
AGTGGTTTTCTGATCCTGAGCATAATTTGCCTGTTTATCCTGCATTTGGCCAAGTCGCGTAAACCTGCGGACGCGGAGCCAGCGGTGGAATAATGGAAGCCATAAGACGGCGGCGAGGTCAGCCGCCGTCGATGGTTTCATTTATCGCTGGTGTTTGCGCGGGTTTGTGCGTAGTATGCGCGGCACGACGCACTTCGGTCGGCGTCGCCTCTCCTTTTCGCTGCAGCTTGCCATCTTTCAGATCATCTGCCGCGACACTTCCAGCTCTCCCGGACCGTGCCAAATGATGTTTGGTGGGCAGAGCGACAGGAATAAACCTTATGTCTTTCGATTCCCTCGGCTTACGAGCCGAACTGCTGCGTGCTATTGCTGATGAAGGCTATAGCACCCCGACACCTATTCAATTACAAGCCATTCCTGCCGTATTAAACGGTGGGGACATTCTCGCAGCGGCACAAACCGGTACCGGTAAAACCGCCGGCTTCACCTTACCGCTGCTGGAAAAACTCAGCCAAACCACAAAAACCACTAACGGCCGCCGCCCGGTACGCGCACTCATCCTCACGCCCACCCGCGAATTGGCGGCGCAAGTGTATGAAAGCGTGCGCACCTACGGCAAATACGTGCCGCTACGCGCTACGGTTGTATTTGGTGGTGTGTCCATTAATCCACAAATGATGAAATTGCGTGGCGGCGTAGATATTCTGGTCGCCACACCCGGACGTTTACTGGATCTGGTCCAGCAAAACGCGGTGAAATTAAATGAGCTGGAAGTACTGGTGCTCGATGAAGCAGACCGCATGCTGGATATGGGTTTTATCCACGACATCAAAAAAGTCCTCGCGCTTTTGCCAGCAAAACGCCAGAACTTGCTGTTTTCTGCCACCTTCTCTGACGAGATCAAAGCATTGGCAGATAAACTTCTCAATCGTCCAACACTGATTGAAGTTGCACGTCGCAACACCGCGTCTGAACGTGTCACCCAACGCGTACATCCGGTAGATCGTCATCGCAAACGCGAATTGCTGTCGCACCTGATCGGTTCTGGCCAATGGCAACAGGTGTTGGTATTTACCCGTACCAAACACGGTGCTAATCGCCTGACAGAACAATTGATGGAAGATGGTATCAGTGCCGCCGCCATTCACGGCAATAAAAGCCAGGGCGCACGCACCAAAGCACTGGAAGATTTTAAGCGCAATGCAATTCGTGTCCTGGTTGCCACAGACATCGCCGCGCGCGGTATCGACATTGACCAGTTACCCCATGTCGTGAATTATGAATTGCCCAACGTACCAGAAGATTATGTGCACCGCATCGGCCGCACCGGTCGTGCCGAATGTGAAGGCGAAGCTATTTCGCTGGTGTGTGTGGATGAACATAAATTCCTGCGCGATATCGAAAAATTAATGAAACGCGATATTGAAAGTGTCGTGCTCCCCGGCTTTGAACCCGACCCGAGCATCAAAGCAGAGCCTATTAAACTGGGCCGTAACATGACGATCGGACGCGGCAACAGCGGCAACGGAAATGGCGGCAACCGGAACAGAAACAACGGAGCCAACAACTCCCAAGCCCCGCGCAAGCCAGCATCTGCTAATGCCCAACAAAAGCCGGCAGCGAACCCAGGTTTTTCTGCTCCCAAGAAACAAGGCACAGGCACAGGCACACCCAAGCGTGCTCATTCAGAGCATCGTGGGAAAGCACCAGCATATGCAAAACGTTAGTTTGATTTAGTTGATGTATAAAAAAGCTGCTATCATTTTTTTGATAGCGGCTTTTTTATTGCTGAGCGGGAAAGTTTAAAATTATCTGACTTTTCTATTTAAGAATTGCACTCTTCGATCAACGCTAGAATCTTAGGAGAGTACGTCACCCTTATATTTGCGAGTATCTCCATTAAAATATTGCGCTTTAATTTGCGTATTTCAGATTTCGGCAACGTAATAGGGCTGCTCTCGCAGGACAAAATTGAAATTGAATGATCGATGTAAAGAAACAAACTATCAGTTAACGGAATATAAATAAAATAATCCGGGTCCCGAGCCGCATTTGCTTCATCATCGTCGTCACAAGGCGACTTTATCGTTAGCATTGGCCAATTCAAAATGCCAGCAGGGTGAAGCTCTATTTCCTCCATGGACAGAGGCATCATATTGGCCTTCATATTTTCTAGCTCAACATCTGTGTCAAGCAATGAAGTGTCTCCCTCAACAGCAATCATGCGAAAGAATTTGAATAACCACTCGACAAACCCCCGCTTGCTGAGAGGGTTTATTTCTTCGCGCATGGCTTCCGGCACTTCGATTAAATTAAGCTGGAAATGCGTAATCGCCACATCGTCCTCTATATCCTGATCTATATACGACCAGGATTTACTAACCAAGTCGAAGATACGAAAACCAAAGGGATGTGTGACCCAGTGAATATCAGGCTTGTCAGGGAGAACCGTCTGATCTTGTGAAGCCAGGTACCCGAGGCCTGTCGAGTCTGGATCTTGTGGAATCACAAGTGAGATTTCAGCTTCGCTAAAAAAGAAATTAACGATATCCGCCCTGCCAAAATCAGGACCTACAACATTGTGTTGAAATTTCATATCAGACTCGTTTCAATGCTGTAATGAAAGTTAATGCGGCTTTATCGGATACAACTCTAACGCTTTTTGAATGACTAACTTTGTTATTCAAAGCCGCAGTGTTGCTCATCGCTTGTTGATTTTGCCTCACTGGAAGAACACTGGAATTTGCCTCCAGATTAGCTACCGTAGACTGGTGTGGATCTTCGGCATAACCTTTCACTCGGAGCGCTTTTAAAGCACTGATAACCGATTGCTTCTGCGACTCCATGTATATATTAGTTGCACGGTTAGCTCCGGTGTATGCCACCGGAGCAATCTCATCAATTGTCGGCCTTATATTTTTAGACGTTAACTTTTGCAATAGCGCTGGCGTATTCGTGAGTGGATCAATCAAGCGGAATTTATGTCCCGTCAAGCTTCCACTGAAGCTATCAAGGGCTCGTGATAAAATCTCAGCCCCGCCCTCTTCGGCGATCCATTCAACCTTTTTATCATAGTTAAACTTGATCGCGTCATACAGCTTGCAAGCAACGTCATGAGTTTTTTTTGCAGTGTCCCGAGACTCCCACACACCTAACTCATTAATGCAGTGTCCCGGCGTATAAAACAAAGCCAACTTATCCTTAGTTAAAGCCACTCTGGATCTAGCATTTTCTAAAGCGATCTGGAAATCTTTACACTGGCCGTTCAAGTAGACCGATTTACCATTCAAATCTGTCTGCTGACACTTTTTGTATTGATTGGAAAATGAGTTATATACATAAAGACCCGCTTTATCATTACCTTCCTTGTAATTCAGCTTGAGGTCTCCAATAAAAATCTCTTTTCCGCTCTGCCCCATACCGTCCAAAACGGTGTAAAAAACTTTCAGGCCAGGAACCTGAAGCATATATCGAAAGGCACAATTAGCATTAGAGTAAACACCGACACTTGCTCCGTTGACCATACGCAGGTTTTCGATTTGGCGAATAATGGTCTGGCCCTTATGAGTTTTAGGATCAACCAATGCTGCAAAACGAGGAAACAAATCAATTTTTATTCTTACTGCCTTCCCCGTTTGGCCTTTCGTATTATCTGAAAAGTAAACGTAATCTTTCATTGCTTGCTTATTAAGCAGGGTTTTGGAAGGGCTAGGGAGGTGAGTGAGGCTGCCAAAAGTGGGGGATCGTTTTGTCATGACAAATAGTGTCCTTCTATGATTGATAAAAAACCAGCGCCATCTGGCACTGGCAAAAAAATTCGGGTTCAGCTCACCAGCAAGATCATTGTGGAACTTAATCCGGAATCAGCGGGTTACTCTTCATCATCATCAAAATACTGCTGATCACGCGGCAACATAATCGCAATGTCATCGTAGAAATAATTTCTGACATTGGTGAATACGGCGGGATCAACTTCATCCAGGGTTTCTACTTCCACCAATTGTTCATTACCCGACGCGAGTAGATCAGACAGACTGCCCTGGATTGTTGCCTGGTTGTCTACAGTGGTCGGCCTGACATCAAAGCCCCACAACGGGCCCCAGCTTCTGGCACCGCCGATAAATAAATAATCTTTCACGTAAATTACCAGCATACGATCTGGGCTACCAAGGCTTCCGCCCGGTGTTGTCAACACCGCAGTCCGGGCAACAATATCGGGGTTCTGAACATTCGGACCTGGATCATTGCTGCCCAGCAAGTTGCCATTGGCCACATTAATTGTTAAAGAACCGATTTCGTAATTGGCATTGACAGTGCCACCAGCAAGACGTGCATCTGTCTGACTGTTGTCGTAAAGCATTCCGGAGCTGTTGTGGAGCGTGATATCGCCCATCAGGTTATTCAGCACAACATCACCGTTGGAGTGCAGTCGATTGATGGTAACGGCTTTGCCATTTTCCAGATCAACCAATCCGGTGTTATTGCTCAATGACAATTCGCTGACCAATGTCTCCAAACCATCCTCTGCACCGATGCCCGTTATAGCATCGGCAACCAATCGATTAGCGGTTACATTGATACCGTTGCCGTTGTTGTCAGTGATAGCACCACGAGTTGCAGCAAGTGTAACCATACCGGCCTCGGCGATCAGTGACGTTGCCGCAATGGATGAACCCGTGTAGCTAATGTTGCCATTAGTTGCTGTCGCCACCGCGTCGGTGTTCATGTTGATATCGCCCGCCGCGATCAATGACATGTCACCCTCTTGAACGATCAGCCGACCTTGCTGTTGAATGCCGCCGTTAAGCGATTGCAGCGTGATGCCGGTTGCTCCCGTAACAGTATTTGCAAGGTTAATGCTGCCCTCACTGACCAGGTTGACAGCGCCGCTGAAACGAATTGCATCATTAAATTGCGTATTACCACCTACATCAAGATTCACATCACCAGCGGCGGTGATAGCCCGTGCGATGAAATCACCACCCGTATTAACATTAATGTCACCGACGGAGGTAGAGAGTTGTGCTCCGCTGTTCATCGTAAATTGCCCGGCGTTGATCGTGATATTGCCCGTTTCGCTCAGCAAATTACTTTGCTGGGTTACCAGCCCTTCACTGTTGATCAACATATCCACCGTCGATGTGATGGCCGTGCCTAACAAAACCTCTTCGGTGGCATTGACGGTTAACGCATTCACATCAACGTTGTTTAATGAGATACCCCGCGCGGTCAAACTAACGGTACCAGTGGCATTGGCACCATCCACTGACAACCCACTGCTATCGCGAATATCCGCTGAGTTTGCTGCGTTAATTCGCACAGAATTAAAATCATTGTTCGCGTTGGTCAGCGTCAGATCGTTAGCGGTGGTGAATTGTGCAAGGCTGTTTACCACCAATGCACCTGTTCCGGTAATCGCACCGGTCGAATCGACGGTCAAATTTTGCGCCTGGATATTGCCAAGATTGGTTGCTGATGTATTGCGCAATTCAACCAAACCGTTGGAGACAAATGAAAGATTCCCGGTCAGTTGATTACTACCCGACAATAAAATGTCACCACCAGTGGTATTAACAATAAAATCACGCGAGAAAATCAACGGTGTACTGCTCGTGAGATTTCCGCCCAAGCGCAGGTCAACCAGGCTGCTGGAACTCAACCCCGCCACATCGAGGGCATTGTTTTCTTGCAAATAGACGGCGCCGTTAGCCGCGGTAACGAATAAGCTATTCACATTGGTAATCAAGCGATTGTCTACACTGCCAACTTGCGCCGTACCGTCAAGTCGCAAGCTATTGGCGTTAATTAAACCTGCCGCGTTGGCCGTCACCCTTGCATTGCGTAACGTCAACGCATTGGAAACGTTGACAGTGCCTTCGATATTTATTTGATCCGCACTGGATGCAGCAATGGTTAAATTATTTTTATTGGTGTAGTTAATCTCTGTCAGGCCATTCAGTCGGTAGCGGTTATTCGTCAGCGTGAAGATATCATCTGCTGATGTGCCGTTTACCATCAGCAATGCTGCCCGAAGGTTATCGTTGACCTGCCCTACTTGTTCGAAAGAAACGGTGTAATTGTTGCCCGCCGCATCGGTGTAAATGAGTTCGCCACCTACATCGGTAGTGTTGTGCAGCGCGTTATAATTTTCATCACCACCGGCGATAATTAATTGATCGACGCCGTCGCCACCCACGAAGTTAATGCCACCCACGGCCCCGGCACCAATGGTTGCTGTCAGCGTATCTTCCCCGGCATCACCAAAGATTCCACCCTGAACTGTGCCGCCACCGACGGAGAAAATATCATTATCACCTCCGCCACGAATCGAACCCGTTAATGTCCCTTCGTTGATATTAAAAGTATCGCGTCTTGATCCGCCCTGCAGATTGGCAAAACCGATAAACACAATACCCGGCGCATCTGGATCGCCGATGGTAATTTGATTAACGCCCGCACGTAGATTCCAGATATTGGCAACATCACCGCCATACAAGGTGCTGGTGGTGTTATTACCTATATATTCTTCGATGCGGATAAATCCCGAGCCAGCGCCACTGACGTCGGCAAGCCGCACATCCGCGTCCAAAGCCTGGCTTTTATCCACCGAATCTCCATCGATATGAGCACCACCATCAACGGTGCCATCCAGGCTCCCGCTGTCGATAAAACTAAACCTGTCATCCTGGGAGCCGCCCACCACATTGTGGAAGTTAGTGAATGCAAGGCCGGCATCGGTGTCAGTGCGATTGAGGGTGCCCGTATTAGGGCCGGATATTTGCCAGAGATTCTCACGGTTGCTAGCAAACAATGTATTGGTAGCGCTTTGATTGGCGGTAACGTCTTCAATGCCCACAATATTAATGCGGCCAGTTGTCGCGGAATCCCCGCTCTCCAATATTTGTATGACACTGTCATCGGTTCGAGCGACCAAATTCAGCGCATCAACACCTGTGCCATTACCACCATTAATCACACCCGTGATATTTGCATTGTTGTTAGCGAACACAAATTCATCGGCCAAAGCGCCGCCTATCAAATTTCTGAAGCCCGAAAATCCAAATGTGCCATTCAGAATTCCCCAGCTGTCACCCTCAATGCTCCAATTATTGGCCTGAGAACTAAGCGCGATTAATGTATGGTTAGCGTTGCTATTAGCGTCTGCCTGCTCAATATTAACCGCGTTTATATCGGCCTCAGTCGCGGCATCAAGCGCAACACTGAGGTTGTTGGTGACATTGGTTAGTTTGACGTTATCGCCGGCGACATGAGTTTGCCCATCGATCAAATCGGCGGAACCATTATTATAAATGCTGAAGGTATCATCACCGGCGCCCCCCTTTAATGTGCCGGCAAAACTGGCATTAATAATAAATTCATCTGCCACCGAGCCACCTTGCAGAATTTCCATACCAAGGAATCCATCAACATAGGTGGGACCATCTTTTATGGAAAGATCTCGATCATTGATATTCCATATGTTATGCGAGTTGCGACCGACGAGGGTATCGTCGCCAAGCTGACCATCGAGGTCATCAACAACGCCGGCTGCACGCAGTACAAATCGATCATTACCTTCTCCGCCCGAGATAGAGCCGAGCTCGGCATTGATGTCAAACACGTCCTGAACAGAACCGCCCTGCAGATGCTGAATATTAGAAGAAGCCGCCAGATATTCTTCAAGGCCTTCCACAATGCTCACACCGTTGGCTGTATTTATTGTCCAGGTATTGCTTGCATCGCGTCCGGTGATGGAATTATTCGCTCCACCGCCGCCATTGACACTGCCGGTAATACGGCCGGGATTTTCCGAGGCAAAATTGAAATGATCTTCACCGGAACCTCCAACAAGGCTGTGAAAATCAACGAACTCTACCGAAAAATTCGTAGCCGTAATGACGCCATCATTAACACCATTGGCTACCGTGTCATCTCCATCAAAATCGGTAACGTTCCACGTGTTGTTCCCTGACGCCAGAATTAAACGCGTCTCGTCATAATCATTACCAATTACGCGATGGATATTAGTGAGATGAATGCTGGCATCGCTGCCACTGGTACCAAATCCAACTTGGTGCGCACGTGTTGCGCTGCTGATGTCTACGCGGTTGGAACCGTCTCTGCCATTGATTGAGCCGGCGATGGTGCTATTGCCTGAGAAATTAAAAATATCGTTGCCACCGCCACCGATGAGGTTGGTGAAGTTGGTGAAGTCGATACTACGAGTCGTTCCGTTATTCACATAACTGATACTACCTTCATTATCTGTATCAGTTGTGCCGGCAATGTTTTGGATCAGCCAATCTATAACCATATCGGCTGTGGAGTTTACGGTTAAGGTACCGCCCTCAGCACTCTCACTTCGAATAATTTCCGCATTAATCACACCATTGAAAACTTCGCCGATATCAGCAGAGAAATTAAGCGTAATTTCATTATCAACCAGAACGGTGTCGCGACCATCACCGCCATCAATGGAATTATCGTTTGAATAATTGTTAACATCCCTGAAGGTATCGTCCTCGTCACCACCGACAACACCTTCAATAGAAGAAAATAAAATACGATCATTCAAAGTGCCGCTGGCTGCACCGGTGAAGCGCCATTGATTGCTGGCATCGGGGCCGGTCAGAGTGTCATTCTCTGTATTATCATCCCCACCGACTATCTGAATATTCCCAGTTGGCATGGTGGTCACAGCGAAGTCATCATCGCCCGCTTCGCCGAATAAACTACCTGTTAATTGGGTAGCATTGAGATTAAAAATATCGTTCCCAACGCCACCGTAAATACCACCGGTGATATTGTGGTTAATGTTGAATGTATCAGCCTCATCGCCTCCACGGATTTGTTCAATTCCGCTAAACCTTACCGTTCCACCAGATGCACCTGTTATATTGCCTGTGTTTTGCTCAGTGATGGTCCATGTGCCGGGCAAGCTAAAGCCGTACAAGGTGTCATTACCACCATTGCCGCTGATATTTATATCGGAAGTAAAAAAAGAAGTATGTTGAAGTTGAACGTTGCCGCTGTCCTGAAGCCTCACGTCAACTGTAGCTTGTGCTTGCGATGCGCCACCGCCAACACCTGCTCCACCTTCGGCCATCAAATCCCCGGTAAGAAAGATTTCTCTTGAACCAGAGCCTTGTGATATCAACTCAATAGCACCTGCAAGACCACCATCAAAAGCGGTGTCAGGTAGAGCGGACTGGGCATTACCGCCTGATGTGTTAATGG
>CAMPIG010000172.1 GCA_946886255.1 uncultured Cellvibrio sp.
CAATAAATAAATCCAGGCCATCGTCCCAGGAAGACAAACGAATATCGCCGCCGGGTGGGGTATATTTCGCCGCGTTGTTTAATAAATTACTGAGCACCTGCGCGAGACGTGCAGCATCCGCCTTGAGCAGAATTGCCTCGTTATGAATCTCCAGCGTGAATTGATGATTGCATGCCTCGATTAACGGTGTGCAGGTTTCTACTGCGCTGATCACAACAGCGCCCAACGTCAGGTTTTCGGTTTTTAATTCAATCTTGCCGCTGTTTATACGCGCGATGTCGAGCAGATCGTCCACCAGCCGCACCATTTGATTGAGCTGGCGCTCCATCATGCTGCGCACCTGGATGATGGTTTCCGGCTTGTCGTTGGATAACTTTAATAACTGCACACCATTTTTTAGCGGTGCAAGCGGGTTGCGCAATTCGTGGGCCAGGGTCGCCAGGAATTCTGATTTACGACGGTTAGATTCCATTAAATGATTAGCGTGATTACGCAAGGCTTCTTCGGCAAGTTTACGCGCTGTAATATCCGAAAAAATTAAGGAAACGCGATTGCTTTCGTGTCCACCGTGCCGACTGGCATAGACATCGAAGGTGCGGCCCATTGCCTGGGAGTGCATTTGAAAACGCAGAGGCGCGCCGGTTTGTGCAACCCGTGCGTAAGTTTCAATCCAACTCGTTTCGAGATCCGGTACCATGGCACGCGCTGTTTTGCCAATGGGATTGATCAGCCCCGTTTGTTTTTCAAAAGCTTGGTTAACTTCGATGAAGCGATAATCGTGAGCGCGATGATTCTGGTCGTAAAGAATTTCCAGTAAACAAAAACCTTCATCCATCAATTCAATTAACGCACTGTAACGTTGATTGCTGAGTTCCAATTCGCTTTCAGCCTGAGCCTGGCTGGTGATGTCAACCACGACACCGGGAAAAGAAGCGGCGAGGCCATTGCTGTCGTATTGCGCACGACCACGAGCAATGACGGTGCGATAGTTGCCATCGCTCATGCGCACGCGATAACGCGCTTCAAACAATGTGCCCTCGGCAATGGCTTTTCTGCTAAGCGCTTTCACACGATCAATATCATCGGGGTGGATAGACGCGTAATATTCCGCCAGGGTAGCGCTGTCCGCTTTTTCGGTCGGGATGGAAAACAATTGCACCAAATTGCGATCGGCGATGATCTGGTTGGTTTCTGCATCCCACGTCCAGGTTGCCACTTCGGCAGCCGTTAGCATGGATTCCAGGCGCGTGCGCATATCGCTGAAGGCGGCATCGAGACGACGACGCTCGGTAATATCAATACCGATGATGGCAATAAAAATTGTGTGTCCGTGCTCATCGGTGACCGGCGTAATAGACAAGTCGATGTAACGCTCGCTTTCCGGCTCCTGGGAATATTTTAGTTCGCGTTTGAAACGCGTGCCGGCCGCCGCTGCCAGGATAGCCTGTTTAACCACATCCATTACTGGCGGCAAATGGTCCCACAGGCCCCAATCCCAAAATTTTCTGCCGATGATCTCGCGGTGTTCTAATCCTGTCGCCTGTACGCTGTAGCGATTGGTTTCTATGACGGTGCCGTCGAGCGTCGTCAACCAGGCGAATTGTGATCCTTGCTCAAAAAAGGCGCGAAATTTGGCGTTGGCATTCGCCGCTGTTCGCGCTTCCATCGCGCTGCGTTCGGCTACCGCTTCGCGCTTAAAGGTGGTGATGTCTTTAAAACAAATCGTCAGGCCACCGCAGTCCCTGGGGAAACTGTTAACTTCAACCCACAGGCTTTGCTGGACAAAATACGCAGAAAATTTGATGGCACTTTTGTTTTGTTCCGGCTGCGGGGTGTCCAGTAAGGTACCGCGCAAGTCGCGAAATACCTGCCAGAAATTTTTATTGACGACATGCTCGCGAGACGCGGCCGTCAGCTTTTCAACAGCGGGATTCGCGTAGATAACGGTCCAGTCAGTATCTGTCACCACAACGCCTTCGCTGATGTGCTCAAGGACGACGTGTAGGGTGTTGTCTACAGATTCAGGGGTAAGGCGAAGGGTTTGTGCATCCATTGGTTCGAGGCATCACGGGCAGAAAAAAGGCGCTGGCCAACCGTGGCAAGCGGTCATGGCGATAGCCTAGCAATGAATCGGGCAAATCGCCATGGCGTTGTTGGCAAAACTGTCATGCGTTGGCGTGGGGTAAGCGAGATGTCGGATTACGCTACGCTAATCCGACCTACGGATCTGCGTCTCAGATTACGCCTGCGGCTAATCTGACCTGCGGGGATGGGTGTGCTGGAGGAGAGCTTGGTCCATGTCGGCGGAGAGCTCTGCTAGTAATTGACTATAAGCCTGGGCCAGAGGGCGCGCGCCGGAAGTGACCGGTACACGACGAATAAAATGACGGCGCAGCAAACTGCTTCTTTCGTTGACATCCATCAATTCCCAGGTCGCATTGATGTATGCCTCGCCGCCGATACGGTGAAGACTGTGTAACGCGAGGCGCAGGCTGTAATCCGGTTTGTTGTCACGCCGCCAGGGAAAATTAACCATGCCGCGACGGGTATCGCGCGCCGTGAGATTCAAACCGATGATGCGCGGAATTCCCTCGCGCAAAGGCTCAGCCCAGTAGTCGTTATCGGCGAGGACGAGGCTGCCGTCATTCGCTTCGTAAACCATGTGCAAGCGATTCAGGTATTCCGCCACCTCCACCGGGCCGATACCGACCAACGTTGTAATCTCCGCTGCCTGATCAGTTTGTTCAACTGGCATTGCATTGAGCAAATAAAAATTTTTGCGCGGTGAACTCTGGCATGCACTGAGCAAACTGCAAATGATCAACAGAATTAATGAATACCGCATAATTTATTCTTCCTCCGGCATAATGGATCGGCCGCGCAATAATGCCTCGGGTTGTTGTTCCAATGTTTCGCTCAAACTGCGAAAGGCTTGCGATGAACGGCTCATATCTTCAAGGGTTCTGGTCAACTGATTAAGCAGGGGCGCGTCTTCAGAAAAGGCATGTTCGATGTTGGCCGCAGCCTGATCAAAACTTTGCATACTTTTATTCAATTCTTCCAGACTGCCCTTGAGTGAAGCCAACATGTCGGGCGTCTGGGTATTCAGTTCTCTAATTAAAGTATTCAACTCGGTCAGGGTCGTGTCCATCTTCGCACTCAGGCGCGCGAGTTCCTTATCCGCATTCCCCGAGGTTTGTTCCAACGATGTCGCCAGCCGGTTAAAACTGCTGAGAGTTTCCGCCACCTGGCCATTAGCTACCATGTTGCTCACTTGTTCAGTCAGGTTATTCAGGTTGTGTACCAGGCCTTTCAGGTCAAGCTCTTGAAAGGTGCGGGAGATTTCCTCAAAGCTGGTGCCGATGGTCGGTATTTCCTGATGTTCTTTCTGGATGGCGTAAAGTGTTAACTCACTGTCGGGATAAAAATCCAGTTCCACGTACAAAAGCCCGGTCAAAAAGCTCTGGAAATTTAACTGCGCGCGCAGGCCACCCTGAATAGCTTCTTCGAAAAAATTTTCTTCCACGTTAGCGCCGTCACTATTGATGCGCTTCATCACCAGATCGGCAATGACAGCGGTGTATACCGTTTTATTGTCCTGTTCAAAATTGATGCTGATATCAATAATTTCACCGAGTACGACACCTTTTAATTTTACTGGCGCCCCCACCTGCAACCCTTGCACTGATCCTTCAAAGTACATCACCACGCGCTTTTTATCGGCAAAGAAGCGGCCACCGGAAAAAAACAGCAGCGCGATAAAAACCAACAAAATGGCACCGACAATAAACGCGCCTATGGCGAGGGAACGATTTTTCTTAGGGCTCATGCGTTTTCCTCTGTCTGACTTTCCGCACGATTCAAAAACTGGCGGACTTTATCCTGTTTGCTGTGTTGCGCCAGCTGTTTGGGGTCGCCGCTGTCGAGCATGGTTTTGGCTTGTGCGTCGAGAAAGACACAATTCGTACCGATAGACAAAATACTGGGTAATTCGTGCGAGACGATAACGACCGTGGAATCCAGAGCCTGACATACCTGCACAATCAATTGATCAAGACGCAGGGAACTGATGGGGTCCAGTCCCGCCGATGGCTCATCAAAAAATAACAACTGCGGATCAAGGGCTATGGCGCGCGCTAGACCGGCGCGCTTGTGCATGCCACCGCTGATTTCCGCCGGGTAAAAATCCTCAAAGCCACCGAGCCCTACCAGTGCCAGTTTATAGGCAACAGCTTCCGTAATTTGCTTTTCCGTTAAATCGGTATAGAGCTGCATGGGCAGCGCCACATTTTCTGCCAGCGTCATACTCGAAAACAGCGCGCCGGTTTGAAAGGTGATGCCCCATTTTTTTAACAGTGCTAATTGGGTGTCCTCATCAGAGCGATAAAAGTTAACACCTTCGTACAGCACTTCGCCATGGGTTGGTTCGATCAAACCGATCATGTGTTTGAGCAGTGTGGTCTTGCCACAACCGCTGCCACCAATGATAAAAAAAATATCATTCTTGCGCACCTCAAACTGTAGATGCTCCTGCACGACGCGGCGGCCGTAGCCGATGGTGAGGTCGCGCACTTCTATAAATGCTTGCTTCGCCATGGGTCAGATTCCGAGTTTGTCGTACAGGATATTGAAGGCAGCATCCGCCACTACCAAATAGACAATCGCCTTTACCACCGCGTTGGTGGCCGCCATGCCGACTGCATCCGAATTGCGGCCACAATTCAAACCCGCCTGACAGCCAGCAATCGCAATTAAAATACCAAAGACGATGCTCTTGATGATGCCGGTGGAGATGTCGAGCCAGTCCACCGCGTCGCGGGTCTGGGAAATATACTGAATGACACTGACGTCCATGCTGGTCGCAATAATCGCGCCGCCGACCATGCCGATAATATCCGCGTAAATACACAACAAGGGCATCACAAACACCAGCGCCAACAAACGCGGCAACACCAGAAATTCCATGCTGGAAATGCCCATGATGCGCAACGCATCAATTTCTTCATTCACTTGCATAGTGCCGAGTTGTGCAGCGTAGGCAGCGCCGGTACGACCAGCCATAATCACGGCGGTCATCAACGCGCCCATTTCGCGCACCATACCGATCGCTACCAAATCCGCTACATAAACCTGGGCACCCAACTGGCGCAATTGCACGGAGCCCAGGTAGGCGAGGATCATCCCCACCAGCACGCTGATGAGCGTCACAATAGCGAGGGCGCGGGGGCCGGCCTGATCAATAAAAAAGAAAATATCGACCCGGCGTGTTTTTGCCCGGCCTTGCAACCAATGCCCTAACGCGACGCAGGCATCGCCCACGAAGATGAGCGTATCGCGCAATTCATGCCATTGTTGTTTAACCGCATTGCGCAGAATAGTAATCGCATTGTCGGTTTTCTCTGCGGCTTCCGTCTGATAAACCGGCACACCTGTCGCAAGGTTCAACAACTGTTGTAAGCCTTGAGGCACTGCGTCGGTGTTAAGCGAAATTTTCTGGCTGTCGCACCAGCGCGCCAGTTGCAAGAGTGCGATGGCAAGGCTGGAGTCCCAGCTTTCCAGTTGCTCGGTAATCAAATCCAGATGCTGACAATCAGGCGGGATCACGGCCTGGAGAGCGTCGCCATCCGGCGCATCCCCCAATTGCCAGCGCCCGCCAAGATATAGCGCGCAGTGGTCACCCTGATTATCGGTATGGAAGCTGGCAGCTGTCATTGCAATCCTTATCAAAGGGGTCAGGCTGTTCCTGATTGAAACTCAATTTGTTCCGTGGGCGCAAGGTGTGCCGGATATTCTTTTAAGTCTTTGTCATCTGGCGCACATTTCCGTAATTAGCCGCGCTTCCGCTGTCATGACTTGTAATATGCGATAGCGGACTTCTTTGAAATACTACCGACGTGATCTGATTGTTGCTTGTCAATCAACGCCCTGAAAAGCGCGGTAAACGTCCGGCGGCTCCCAAGACATTCACCATAAAAGAACAAGGATTTTTAGCATGAAATGGCAACCTGGTTTCTCTTATTTCACCCGCGGTGCGGCTTGTTTCGCGTCCCTCCTGTTGTTACACGCCTGCTCGCAAGAGCAACAAGAAACACCCACGGCAAAACTGACGTCCACACCACCGGCCAGTTCATCCACACCCGGTGACACATTACCCACATTAAGCTCGACCATTCCCCTGGAGATTACGGCCAACCCACCGTTTAATCTGGAATCCCTGCAACACGATTTCGATGTATTTTCCTGGCAATCGTTTGTTGCACTCAACTGGCCCGCCAATCCCGATGGAACGCCCAATAATAATCTGGTGATCGGCCAACAACCTGGCGGTCCGGTAGTGTGGCAAAGCTGGAAAGAAAGCCGCGATATTTTTCTGCCCGATGGTGCGCAACCGCCAGCCTGGAACCAACCCAACCCTGTGCCCGAGGTGTGCAAAGATATCGGCAACATTCCTGACGGTACTATTCATTTAACCCAGGTGGGTAAAACACCCAATGTGCTGGATGAAAGTGGCGAGCCGTTTCAAACCGGGCCACTGATCGATCAGAACGGCCAGTACACGCGCTACGAAATTCTCACCAATGAGGCCATGTTTAATTACATCCTCGACAATAATCTCTACAGCAAAGCCGGTCAGACCGCCTTCGCTAAAGATGCAGATTTTCCATCGAGCAATACCGAGAGCGCACAGATTGGTGCCATCATGTTGAAAGCTGCCTGGGTGAAGATGGGTGGCAAATTTGATCCTACCCGTTATCACACCACCTTTGCGTTGGTGTACAACAATCCCGAAGAACAACACGGCGTAAAGCCGGCCTGTTCGCTGGAGCAAGTTGGTCTGGTGGGTTTCCACATTGCACACAAAACCGAAGATGAACCGCAATGGATCTGGTCGACCTTCGAGCACATTGCCAACGCACCGACCAAAGGCGAGGAGCCGGATTTAAGCGCGTACAATTTCTTTGATGCGACGTGTAAGGATTGTCCGGTCAATGAGCCACCACCGCGCCCCTGGAACCCCGCCAATCCGCACACACAACCTACACAGGTTGAGCGGGTAATTCCGATTACCGAGGACACGAAAAAACTAAACGCGCTCTATCACGCGGCGTTGGAAAAAGCGGTGCCCGGCTCAGTGTGGTTGAACTATGAATTAGTGAGCACCCAGTGGCCCACTAACGCCACCAGCCCTACCGATCCTACCGGTGTGCCCGCGCCGTCATTCCTGGCCAACACCACACTCGAAACCTACATTCAAGGTGAAGTTAAACAAACCTCCAGCAGTTGCATGGCGTGTCATAACAACGCTACCGGCACCAATGGATTGTTTTCCGATTTCACTTACCTGTTACAACGCGCGCAATAAATTTGCACGCAATTAACTTAAGGAGCGAACCATGACTGATTCCACTATGGCAAGTTTTATTGGCCTGAGCGCGGTACTGACCGGCTTTTCCGCCAAGATACTTTCACCGACGCTGGACCCGGTGGATATTAAATCCGAATACCTGCCTTTTTTTACCCAAGCGGTTACCCGGGAGAGCGGTAACCCCGATCTGGTGAACAATATTTTTCAGAAATTTGTGTCACTCAAAGCGCAAAAATTATCTGACCAGCAAATCGGCGAGGCAATGCTGGCCGACAGCAACGGCGCCGACTTTGTTATTGCCTGCCGCAAATTAATTTTTATGTGGTATGCCGGCGCCTGGCCCACCCTTATTCCAGCATCGGACACGGCGCCGGCCAATACGGTCAGCGATATGATTTCTGCCAAAAGTTACACCACCGGTTTAGCCTGGCAGGTGATGCAATCCCATCCCATGGGTGACTCGAATTTTCGTTACGGTTATTGGGCCACTGAACCCGCGCCGCTCAGCGATTTCACCGGCAACAAATAAGGAGAAAACAGTATGACTGCCAATCAGGAATATGATGTTGTCATTGTGGGCTCAGGCATTGCCGGTTCTATTGTTGCCTATCAGTTGGGATTACAAGGTAAGAAAGTGTTGATCCTCGAAGCCGGCCAACCGGTACCGGTAGATCGCAGCGGCTATATGGAAACCTTTTTCAAAGCCAATGCAAAAACACCCGAATCACCCTATCCACCGACGGTGCAAAATCCGTCGGCATCGACACCGGAAAATCCGCTCGGCCTGCCCGACCCGGCGCAGGAAAATGTGCCGCGCTATACCGTATTGCAAATTGGTCCCTGGCGAAATCCCAAACAATGTTATTTCACGTATTCACCACAAGAACTCCATTTAACGGGTGACAGTCCGCGCGCCAATTTTGCATTTGCCAGTTCCTATGAGCGCATCGGTGGCGGTACAACCTGGCATTGGCTCGGCACCAGTTTGCGTTTATTTCCCAACGATTTCGAATTAAAAACCTTGTACGGGCAAGGCGTGGATTGGCCGGGCGGTAAAGATTTTTATCAGAAGCTGGTGCCCTACTATGAAAAAGCCACCAACGAAATTGGTGTAGCGGGTGACAAGGGCGCATTGGATCAACTTTATACACAATTCGGTGTTTCTCCGACGGGAAATTATGGACCGGAATATAATTATCCGATGCCGGGTATAACCGAATCTTTGGTTGACCAAGCCTACATCAATAGCGTGACCTCAATAACCGTTGATGGCAATCCTGTTTACGTGACCCCGACACCACAAGGACGCAATTCCCTGCCGGGCGAACGACGTCAATGTGCCGGCAATACTAACTGCATTCCCATTTGCCCCATCCAGGCAAAATATGATGCGACGGTCACGCTCGCCCGCGCGCAGCAAACCGGCAACGTTGATGTGTGGTATCGCCATGTGGCGAATAATATTCGCGTCGATGACAACACGGCCGAGGTCACCGGAATTGATTACATCATCTACGATACCCACAGTGGCATTCCCACCGGTTCCGGCACGGTTACCGCCAAAAAATATGTGCTGGCGGCGCACGCTATCGAGACGCCCAAGCTGTTATTAATGTCCAATAAAAATAAAAATTTTACGCGTGGCGTTGCCAATAGCAGTGATCAGGTCGGGCGCAATCTGATGGATCATGTGATGTATCTCGCCTGGGGTTTGGCGAAAGATCCGGTGTTTGCTTATCGCGGCCCGCTATCAACCTCGGGGGTTGAATCACTGCGCGATGGTGAATTCCGTAAAGAGCGTTCGGCGTATCGGAT
>CAMPIG010000173.1 GCA_946886255.1 uncultured Cellvibrio sp.
TCATGGTGCCGCCGATGCGCAGCATATTCATGCCGACGTCCCGCGCGAGCACCAGTGAGCGGCGTAAACTTTCCGGACTGCCATCGAGTGTCACGATGTCTGCAACTGTCCAACACGCGCCGCGGCAAAATACTGTTTCACCGTTGATCTGCACCGCTACCTGATTAGCATTTGATAAAAGACGTTGTTGCTTAAAACCACGCGCACCGAGATCCCAAACATATTCCTGCCCAGCAGCACTCATCTCCAAACGACAGGCAAGCAGCTTCGGCTCACCGTGGGTGTGAGGCCACCATTGTTGTGCAGCGTCGATAGCGCCTTTACCCCTCAGAGTAATCACGCCATCATTCTGGTTAACGCGCAACGACACCGATTGATCGCCCACCGTTAACCTTGCTGTTGAAATAGTGTTTGCCGACGGCAGCCGCACAGCAAACTCCGCAGCAAAGTCGCCATCCACTGCCAGCACCTGCTGAATATGTGATGCGACCAACTCCACGTGCGGGCGGTACACCAATGCAACGTCACGCCATGGCCCCACTGGCGTAATCGGCGGACACCATCCCGGAATATGGCCGAGCAAGGTGGTGCGCACCCAGCGCAATTGTTGTTGATTAACCAGATTGGTTTTCCAGTGCGGACGCGGGCGTTTTTGCCCCAGCGTTTGTGCCAGAGAGCGAAAACAGATGATCAGTTCATTGGCAGGCTGGAGATACTCCGTCACATCAATCTGATGCGTGATAAACATATTGCGCGATTGCAGGATCAACACACCGTTAAGCCACACCTGGGCAATGGTGGCGAGACCACCAAAATATAATGAAGGGGTACCGCGCGCAGCGGATAAACAGGTGAAATGGCAGCGATACCACCAGTCGTCTGCATCCAGATCCAGTGGTTGCGCAGCATTCTTCACCATGACTTGCGCTACCGTTCCCGGCACGCAGGCTGATTGCCAGGGTAATACCTGTGACAACAATTCAGCCGGATTCGCAATGGCATTGGCCGCCGTGCGCGCAAGCTGCCAATCGGCAATCCGGAGAATCCGTTGATCGGTTGCAGACTCATCCATAGTATCCATCCCTGTCAGCGATACAACGTCATTAACTGTGACATACCGGCCTGCCAGGCAGACGCCATTTCATCCAGCGGAGCCAAATCAATCGCACGTTTCCTTGCCATGGCACGCGCCAGTTGAAATTGAAATGCCTTGGTATTGTTGGAGATTGTTGCAAAAGCCTGGATAGCGGAATCCAGATCAGGCTGACCCTGTTGTTGCAACCATTTCAGATAGGTTTCCACCAACTCAAAACATGCACCGTATTGGCGGAAGGTAGCGAAGGAGTAGAGATGAAAGGTTTCCATCTCCTGTGTTAACAACCAGTCAAAATCCCGGGCAAAGGTGTCTTTGAAACGCACGAATGGATTGTCTCGGGGAATAAGTTGCAGATGCTTTCTGAGCAGCACAAGCGACGTATCAACCAAGACTTTACCGCGCGGCACCTCGTGCAGGTTGCGCAATTTCACATACTCAATGTAGGGCGGCAACATACGTTCATGCGCCAGACCTCCGAGCTGAAAAATATCGATAAAATCCTGGCCGGTTAATTCGTAATAACTCTGTCCGTGAAAATAGCCGAGATAGCGCTGTTCAATATCAATGGCATTAACGGCAATGGTAGATTTCACATGCGCCAGTTTATAGGCTGTGCCGGCGGTATCGGGCAGAAAAAAGGAGTCCATCTCAACCAATACCGGGCGGCCAAGGCCCACCTGGGTTTCAACATGTTGCGCGAGTGAGCGCCAGGGATTGAACTCCTGAATCTCCATGCCGTAGAGCGCCAAAAGATCTTCATGGGGAAATTTGAAAAAACTCCACTGGTCGCCTTCAAAATCAATTCCCAGTGTGAACGGCAAGGCCGCTGCCGGTTCGTAACCCAAACCGTGCAACAACTCGACTAACACATCGACATAACAATTGGTTTCAGCCCAGGTGCGCTCCGCACCGTGGATCAGATGCCGTTCATAACGTGCCGGGTTAAGCGCCTTGACCTGCTTCATTGCGCGTCTCTCACCATGATCTGCATGGTGGAGTTGTGCCCGCGAATGCGGTCGTTGTTCACCATCAACGCAGCACCATAGGCGTCACGCACATGACGGCATAAACTGTTGGGAGTGTCGTTTTTGTAACCCATGATGCCGACAATCGATAGCGCACCGGACACAATGTCTACCACCAGTTCCGAACAGCGCAGTTTGACGTTGTTGATACGGATAGAAAAACCGAAATCAGAAAACGCTTCCCGATTACCCGCATCAAGTTTTTGCTGGTATTCCGCAATAGCCGTTACCAAACCGGCACGCATACTGAATAACACTTCATCCAACTCTGTCAGCCGCATCGCCGAGATAGGGGGGGTAGACGGGTTTTTGCGCGCTGCTGCACGCACTGACGCGCGCGCCTGGGATACGGCATCCTGAGCCAGACCGAGCCATAAAGAGCCCCACACCAGGTGAGATACCGGGTGCATACTCTGCGCGAGAATATCCGCGAAAGGCGCCGGCTGAATTTGTTGGACATGGCCTGTTGACCGCAATACAAAACCGGCACTACAGGTGCCACGAAAACCGAGGGTGTCCCATCCGGACAATTGCTCAAGCGTCGTATCTTTTTTGTTAACCAGCACCTGAACTTGGTCAGATGATTGGGCATCTTCAGCGCGACGACAGGTAACCATCACATAATCTGCGGCAACGCCGTAAGAAATAACCGGCGCTTGTTTTTCCAGCGTAAAGTGCTCGCCGTTTGCTTTGACAGCACACAGGCTACTGCGCAAATCACCCCCCACCCCCAACTCTGTGGTAGCAGAAGCCAGCAGGTGTTGTTCGCGCACCAGCTCGCGCAAAAAATCCTGGAAAAATTCTGACGAGTCGCAATGATGGACTATGCAGGCCACCTGAATCTGATGCATGGCAAAAATCATCGCCGTGGAAGCACAATAACCACCGAGGATTTCGCAGATCTTGCAGATCTCTGTGATACTCAATCCCATGCCACCATAAGGGCGCGGCACATAGGAGCTGAGAAGTTTGTGCTTTTTAAATTCGGTAAATGCTTCGTGGGGAAACCGTGCGTCCTTATCGACAGCAACGGCGGCGGGTCGGACTACATCACGCCCAAGTGCGTGAACAACTTCCAGAAGTGCTGTAAAACTGATTTCATCCAAATTGGCAAGTGCGCTCATCATCAGGTCCCTTTTTTTAACCAGCTGTTATCCAGCGTTAGTGTCAAACATGTTCATTAAAGGTTGTCGCAGAAACGGTTAGGCATTACATCGAACCACGTCAAACCCAACAACTCGTCGAGCGCCTCAATTGAATCCTGTCAATCAACCAACTCTTCAATGACTTCTACTAGCGATTCTATGCTGTTAAAGGTTTTACGGTTTAGTTTGCTGTCCGGAAATTCGATATCAAATGCATCTTCAATGGCGAGCATAATATTGACGGTGGTCAGCGAAGTCAGTCCCAAATCATACAGATCGTCATCTTCTTTAAGATTGTTGACATCGACATCAAGACGGCTGTGCTTGGCTAAAATTTCACGCACTTTTTCGGCATACATAAGACGTTTCCCTGACAAATAAAATTCGTTCCCGAGCAACCTGGGGGGTCAAAAGCATTTATACATACTTAGCCCAGGTTACCCGCAAATCATTGAGTAAAGCGTGCGCAGTATAAAAGACCCACGAGTGGCATAAAAGTCCTTTTTAGGGGAGCGCGATATTTCCTTTAGAACTTTACATTCCGTCAGGTATGGTGCGGTTTATGCCGGGGAAAAAAGTGGAAAATTTATCGACACTTTTTTGTATAAAACATGAAATAAAAAAACGCGCTGGATTACGTTAAACGAAAATCGAAAAATAAAAAAGCGCCAACAATTAAGCGTCGGAAAATTTGACAGGCTTTAGACTGTAAAAAGAAAAGCTTTGTACTCAAGACTGGGTTAGCGAAAGTGAAAAAGCGATATCAAGAGAGGGGAGCCAAAGACAAAACCATGGTGCAACACAAAGGGACGAAAATAAAAAGGAACGGTAACAAAAAGGAGGGGCAATAAAAAAGGAATCCGCAGATTCCTTTTAAAAGAGATGAATCAATTGTTATTCAGCCAAACGAAGCTTGCTGATATCCGGCGTAACAGGTTTAACCTGTGGCTTAATTTGTCCGAGATCACTGCCGACCGGAGCCAAACCAAAATCGCCAACGGATACCGGTGCACCCGGCACAATGGGACGTTCCTCCGGTGCAATCAGGTCAGCTCCAACCTCTGCCAGCCCCCAATCCTCAACTTCAATTTCCACCAGCGGCAGGTCCATCTTCTCCTCGGCGCGAACCAGATCCGCACCGACTTCCGCCACATCAAAATCAGGCGTTGTTACGTGAGCGGGTTCACTCTTTGTCACCTCGCTGGCATCCAGAAGATTGCCTCCGGCAGGACGCAGACTCATCGCACCCGTGTCGACAAACACCGGGCTTCCTCGCGGCCTCTCAGTGGGGGTTAACAGATAAGCGCCTACCGGGGCGAGGCTCCAACCAGCCGGACGGGCTGGCGCCTCAGGCGGCACCTCGCGCGGCACTGTCTTGACGTTTCCCGTTGGACAAACCTCCACCTGGGCGCCGGCTTTGAACAGCACGTCGCGGTATTTGTTTGCCGTCGCTTCGTCCAGGCCTCGCTTGAGTGGCACAGGCCGACCGGTAAACAGTGCATCAACTTTGGCGGCGTCGACCTTAAACAGCTGCTGCAAACGTTGTTTCACATCCTGAAGCTGATGCCCCAAGACAATGTCGCCACGAAAGATGATGTCAAATTCTCTCGTTTCCATAATTTTTACCCGTTTAATTGTGTCTCCTGAGGATAGCACCTCAGCATCGGGAGAGGCTGACACATAGCTCATCCACCTTGCCGGTTTTGGTGATAACAATTTTTCTGGTTGTTACAAAACAGTCTGATTTTCGGCTGGCAGGCACCCCCGTCTAAATCCATACTTGCAGAACCCCTCACTCTGCAGCACAAGGGCCAAGCAACCAACGGCTTCATGTAACAGGCACCGACCCTCCTGAAACAGCAGCCGGTTTTTATTGCATAACAGCAGCCATCTCAGCGAGGACGGAACCATGAAAACAGCTAACGAACAACCGATCCTGGTAGCCGGTCAGCTCACCGATACCTCCGCCGTGCGCACTAAAGTTGAACAGGACATCGCTTTTTTGACGGGCCGTATCAATAGCATGGAACAACACCCTCGCCCCAACAAGATCGTGCTTGAAACTTATCAAGGAATGCTGAAAAGTCGTGTCGCCGTGCTCAAGTGGTTGATGCACGGTCAGGATGAAGATGACGCCGGTATCAGCTTTATCAATCAACGCAGCGCGTGATTTACGCCGCGCTCATTCATCTGCTCCGGGGGAGGGATCTCCCACCACATCGTCGTTCAAGTGATGGTCCATATCCCGCGCAGGCTCTTCTACCTTAGGTCGCCCCACTAACTTCGCCGGCACACCGGCTACCGTCGTGTGTGGCAACACTGACTCCAGCACGACACTGCCAGCCCCGATCTTCGCTCCTTCACCAATGTCAATATTGCCAAGAATCTTGGCACCGACACCAATCAAGACCCCGCGCCGCACCTTTGGATGACGGTCCCCGCTGGCGCAACCGCTTCCGCCGAGGGTAACACCATGTAACAGCGATACATTGTCTTCCACTACCGTGGTTTCTCCCATGACCACCCCAGTGGCATGATCAATCATAACCCCGCTACCAATCACGGCAGCGGGATGAATATCGACGTCGAATACCTGGGAGATCTGGTTTTGCAGGTAAAGGGCCAGACACTGACGCCCCCGCTGCCACAGCCAGTGAGCCACACGATATGATTGCAGCGCGTGGTATCCCTTAAAAAATAAAAAAGGCATGGAATACTGATTACAGGCAGGGTCGCGCTCCCTATGTGCACAAATATCAGCGCGCATGGCCAATTCGATCTGCGGTTCACTTGCCAGTGCCGCTTCGAATACTTCGCGAATCATCATTGCCGGTACCGCCTGACTATCTAACTTGTTTGCGAGGTGGAAACTGATCGCAGCGGCGAAGGATGGATGATTGAGAATGGCTGCGTGATAAAAGCTCGCCAACACCGGCTCGCGCGCGCTGGCTTCAGCTGCCTCATGGCCAATGAATTGCCAGACATCGATGACAGCTGGCGAGGAAGAATCAGATTGCCGGACATCGGAATCAGACAACATAGGGTTATCTCTTGGGTGACTGGATCATGAATTGCTATTTAACATGTTGCGCGCATTAATGCGCGCGATTGGCCGGATAAGGTGTGATCCACAACATCAGCAAGCCCGCCAATAAAAATACAATTAACGCGCTCATACCGATACGCGCTGAATCGGTATACAAGGTCAAGGTAGCAACCGCCATGGGGGCAAGAAAGGAGGTTACTCGCCCGGACAACGCATAAATACCAAAATAGCGCCCCGCTTCTTCAGGAGACACGCTGCGAGCCAGATATGACCGGGATGATGCCTGCACCGGTCCGAACGCAACACCAATTAAAAGTCCAAATAAAATATAGGCTTTTTCCGCCGCTGTGCCAAACATACCGCCGGAATCCTGCTGCGCCAATTGCAGCAATCCGAACAAGGTGTAGCCCGGCCCGGTAGAAATAATGCCGATACAGGCTGTTACCAATAAAACCAGACTTAATAAAACCAGACGTTTTGACCCCAGGTGTGCATCCAGCCAACTCGCAGCCAGACACCCACCAATGGCGACCACCAACAGGAGAATGCCGTAAATTCCCATCTCCATAGTTTGCCAACCGAACATCCCGGCGGCAAAGGTTCCGCCCAAGGCAAGCAACCCGTTAACGCCATCCTGATAAATCATACGGGCGATAAAAAAACGCAACACGCCAGCGCGCCGCTTTAATTCAATCAAGGTATTCTTTAATTCAACCAAGCCTGATTTTATCGCTTTATTCAGTGGTAAACCTTTTCCGCCGTCCGGCGTAAATAAAAACATTGGCAAGATGAAAATCAAATACCACAACGCAGAAAATGGCCCGGTAATTCGCGCGTCTTCGCCCTGCGCCGAATCGAGATCGAACCAGGGCTCCACCCCCAGAAGTGTTTTTCCATCCGAGGGACTGCCGGATAAAAATAACAGGACCATAAACAACACAA
The DNA here is from genome assembly GCA_946886255.1 of uncultured Cellvibrio sp. Next base: position 7,255 of record CAMPIG010000173.1, read on the forward strand.
CCAAACCGCCAAGATAACCCAATCCCCACCCAAGGTTGGAGATACGACCAATATCTTTCTCGGGTACCAAATGCGGCATCATGGAATCGTTAAATACAATAGAAAATTCTGCTGCAACCGTTGCAAATACAATACATAACGCCGGTAACCATAAGTCAGATCCGGGACTCGCTAACCAGAGCAGCGCCAGAGTAATTATCTTGATCAATGCAAAACCGGCGATCCAGGGTTTGCGCGTGCCGGTTGCGTCGGCGACGGAACCCAAGACCGGCGCAAGCAAAGCAACAATGACGCCTGAAACGAAGATGGTGTAGCCCCAGGCCGCCTGCCCGGTTGCTGCATCCTGCGCAAGACGGGAAACAAAATAAGGGCCAAAGATAAACGTAATAATAACGGTAAAAAAAGGTTGCGCCGCCCAGTCGAACAACATCCAACTGAAAATACCCGCGCGCGACGCCTTCACCCGCCCGGCTTCCGAATTCATGTCAATCAAGATGTAAACTCCATGCGGTTTTTGTGAGGAAGATGTTCAACATATTTTCACCAGCATACTTTTATCTTTCCAGGAAGATGCCTGGGTGAAAAATTTAAAACTGGCCCAAGGGAACACAGACAAAGCGCTGATAAATCTCCGCAAGGTTATCGAGGATGGTTTGTTTCAACAGCATGTCACTCGCCATGATATGTTCGCGTAACACTGTTTCAGTCAGTTGTTGCGCATAGCTGTTAGCCAGGGGGGCGTAGCTCAAATGCCAGGGCTCAGGTGATACACCACCCAGATCAACAGCATAAGGGCGATAAAATCCCGGATTATTTTCTTCTAATTCTTTGCTCAACCACGCATGAAAAGCGGCAAAAGGTCCATCGCCACAGGTTTCGGCAACCGTGAGCTGGACAACGTAGTCTTCACCAATGAGCGACCGGTCATACACATCCAGATCTGTCCCCCAATGGTGGCGCGATGCACCGGGCAAGGCAGACCAACGCAGGATCGCAAAGACCAACTCCCGTTCCGACAAGCGAGCGATATCCAGCGGTTGCCCCGCTGTATCCAGTACCGGTCGCTGACCGCAGGCTTTGCTGTTCCATATATGCAATTGACGGTCGAATGCGCGGTAACTGCTCGCTACCTGTAAATCAAAACCGGCATTCCGTGCAGCATCACAGAGTTTGAGCAAGGGCTTCACAACCGCGCGATGTAATTGACAATGCGGAGACGGAACATCTACCAACTCTTTGTTATCAATACCGCATAACAAGTCAGCGTTGATTTTTGTATTTTGATCTTGGGTCATTATCTATACGCAGGCTCATTGGAAAATATTTTTTACGCCATTTTTCAATAAAACCCGAGAAGTTAATCAGGAGTTTCAGAAGAAGTATTTGCGCAATGCTATTAAGTATGTAATATAACGCGTGGCTATAAATGGAAATTGTTCCCTGGCCAATAAAAAATAATGATAAATAATAAGTGGAGCGTGCCTTGTATGACTAGCAGTCATAGTGAATTACTCCAGTTGAAAAACCTGGGTATGGCGTCCGTAAATATCCTTCATGCTATCGGAATAAACACCTACTCGGATCTCAGTCGTACCGGTGCTGTTGAGGCGTATCGCCGAATCAAAGCGCGTCATATCAATGTATCCAAAGTGATGCTCTATGCTTTACAGGGCGCCCTGATGGACGTTCATTGGAATGACCTGCCGCCGGATATGAAGTCTCGTTTGGTAGCAGAGGCGGAACAGGAAAGCCTGAGCGAAGCCTGACTGGCTCGGTTATCCCATGACATCCCGCGACAATGCAACCTGACTCGCATTGTCAGCAGATCGCACAGACATTCGCCGTGAACAAGCTACAATGAAGCTTGTTCACCCCTATGCTTTTGTTTGTAGCCAATCGAGGGA
>CAMPIG010000174.1 GCA_946886255.1 uncultured Cellvibrio sp.
CGGCCCGTACATTCCTGGTCCGGCTTTCCCTCGTCCAGATAACGTAACTCATCAAATAAGTTTTTGCCGAAACCCGTGCGTTTGATGGACTTCAAAAACTGCTTCGGGATGATCATGTCCGTGTCGACATTCGCGCGGTCCATCGGCGCCGCGATACCGGTAATTACCGTAAAACTTTTCATCATGCATTCCCCCATTCGCGTACATCAACGAAATGACCGGCAATGGCTGCCGCCGCAGCCATTGCCGGACTCACCAGATGCGTACGCCCACCATAACCCTGCCGTCCTTCAAAATTGCGATTGGACGTCGATGCGCAATGTTCACCAGCCCCCAACTTATCAGCGTTCATCGCCAGACACATGGAACACCCGGGTTCGCGCCATTCGAGGCCCGCCTCGATAAAAATACGATGCAAGCCTTCCGCCTCAGCTTGAGCTTTCACCGTACCGGAACCTGGCACAACAATAGCTTCCTTAACACTCGCAGCTTTGTTACGCCCTTTGACTACAGCCGCAGCAGCGCGGATATCTTCGATGCGAGAGTTGGTACAAGAACCGATAAACACACGATCAACATGGATGGATGTCATAGGTTGATTTGCTTGTAAGCCCATATATTGCAATGCACGCAACATACCTTCGCGCTTCACCGGATCGGACTCACTAGCGGGATCGGGAACCTTATCATCCACTGCAACCACCATCTCTGGTGAGGTACCCCAACTGACCTGCGGCTTGATATCCTCTCCATGCAACTCAACAACTGTATCGAAATGCGCGCCCTCATCACTTTTAAAGTCGCGCCAGGCAGCAACAGCCTTGTCCCACAATTCACCCGTGGGGGCATAAGTCCGGCCTTTTACATAGTCAATCGTGGTTTGATCGACCGCCACCATACCGGCACGCGCGCCAGCTTCGATAGCCATGTTGCATACCGTCATGCGACCTTCCATGCTCATATCACGAAACACCTGGCCGGCAAATTCCATCGCATGGCCGTTGCCACCGGCAGTTCCAATTTTGGCGATAATTGCCAAGACAACATCCTTGGGCGTGACGCCTGCGCCCAATTTTCCATCGACCTTGACCAACATGTTTTTCATTTTTTTGGCGACGAGACATTGAGTCGCCATCACATGCTCAACTTCGCTGGTGCCAATACCATGAGCCAAAGCACCGAGGGCGCCATTGGTGGCCGTGTGGGAATCGCCGCAAACAATAGTCATCCCCGGCAAGCAGGCGCCGGTTTCCGGGCCGATCACATGCACGATGCCTTGGCGGCTGTCATTGATCTTGAACTCTACAATGCCGAATTCATCGCAGTTGTCGTCCAGGGTTTGCACCTGAATAAGGGACACCGGGTCCTGAATGCCTTTCACGCCGAACGCGCGCTCTTTTTGGGTGGTCGGCACGTTGTGATCGGGCGTTGCGAGAATAGAATCTATCCGCCAGGGTTTGCGCCCGGCCATACGCAGCCCCTCGAATGCCTGGGGTGACGTCACTTCATGAACGATATGGCGGTCGATATAAATCAATGCCGAACCGTCATCGCGTTGCTGGACAAGGTGGGCATCCCAGAGCTTGTCATAAAGAGTTTTTGCGGCCATGGCTAACCTCTTGGGGCACGATTACTTGAATAAAGGTTACTTGAATCAGGCTCAAGCCTGTTTTTTGTGAATGTGAGCGCTATTTTACGGACCACGAACCCATAAAACAAATTTATAATTTTTATAGATTGCATTCCAAACAAGAATAGATATAGTGACGGCCCATGGATACCCAACACCTACAGGCTTTTCTTGCCATCGCCGAAACCGGTTCGTTTTCTGCGGCCGCATTGCGTCTGCATCTAACGCAACCAGCGGTGAGTAAACGCATTGCTATTCTTGAAGAACAACTCCATACCACCCTGTTTGATCGCATTGGGCGTCAGGTGTCACTGACCCAGGCGGGATTGTCGCTGTTGCCCACCGCGCGAAATATTCTTCAGGAGGTGGCCGCCGCCCAACGAGCCATTGCAGACTTGAAGGGCGAAGTTCGCGGTCAATTAAGCATCGCGACAAGCCATCACATTGGTCTCCATCGCTTGCCGCCCTACCTGCGCGATTACTCACGCAGTTACCCCGAGGTAAAACTGGACCTGCATTTCCTCGATTCTGAACAAGCTTTTCAGGAAATTATTCAAGGGCGTTTTGATCTGGCCATCATCACGCTTGCCGAAGAAATGGATTCGCGCATTGCCGCCGATGTGATCTGGCGGGATCAGCTGCGCTTTGTTGCAGCACCGGCGCATCCGTTAGCCAGAGCAAAGACGTTAACACTGAAGGATTTGACGCCTTACCAGGCCATCATGCCGGATATGAATACCTACACCACCCGCTTGATTCGAACCGTGTTTGATCGGCAGCAGCAAGTGCTGGATATCACCATGGTGACCAACCATCTTGATACCATCAAGATGATGGTGGCGATTGGTTTGGGCTGGGGCGTTTTGCCGGAAACGATGATCGGTGAAGAGCTGCAAATACTGCCCGTACAACACCCGCCACTGACACGCCCTTTGGGCTGCATTTCCCATCGCCAACGCAGTCTGAATAATGCGGCGCGCGCATTTCTTGACCTGCTTAAGCGCGATGGATTACATAGTGTTTAAAGATGGCTACTTGTTCGCACGATTAATGACTATTCTTTTTTCAAAAAACCACACTGAGAAACACAGTGTGTTGTGCCAAGTATTACCGCAAACTACGTATTTTCATCTACACTTTGTAACGATCAATTTATACACTTAGAGCCTGACATTTTCGTCGCGTTAACATCACCATCGAGGGACACATATCATGAAAAAACTGACTCTTGCCACAACCCTGGCGCTTCTCTCTCCTTTAGCTGCGGCGGACACTATTCTTGGTGTGTATGCGGGAGCTGGCCAATGGCAGGGAGAATACAGCGGTAATGCGGGCGACCCAAGCATTGATGTGAAATCCCTGGGCATGGATGAAGAAGACAACAACTACTATTACATTGCGTTAGAGCATCCGGTACCGATTATTCCGAATATCAAGCTGCAAAAAATGGATATTACCAGCGAACAAACCGCAATCATTGACCAAAGCTTCGTCATTGATGGCACTCCCTTTGTCGCCGGCACCGAAGTCGCCTCTGACTTCGATCTCAGCCATATGGATATCGTGCTTTATTATGAATTGCTCGATAATTGGGTAAATCTGGATGTCGGTTTGAATATTCGTAAATTCGATGGTCACGTCACCGCCGTAAGCGAATTTACGAGTGAATCAGTTGACCTGGATGAAGCCATTCCAATGATTTACGCAAAAGCTCAATTCGATTTACCTCTGACCGGGTTTTCTGTAGGACTTGAAGGCAACGCGATCAATTATGAAGATAATCGCCTGACCGACTACAGTGCCAAGCTGCAGTATATGTTTGATTCAGCATTGGATATCGGCCTGGAAGTTGGCTACCGTGAAATGTCATTGGAAGTTGATGAGGATGTAACGGCCGATATACAACTTAAGGGTCCTTACGCTGCACTGCTGTTCCACTTTTAATTACATCACGTGAACTAATAATACCCCGGCAATGCCGGGGTATTATTTTAGAACGTCAATCGCGCAACTCAAAATTATCCGCATCCATATGCGCCGGAAATGCTGCACGATATTCCTGTAAACGCTGTGCGCTCAACTGCATAATAAAACAACCGTTAGCTGCTTTTGCCTGAAGCAACTCAATGCCATCAGGACCATAGACCGAAGAATCGCCACCATAATGCTGTTGTTTTTCATCGACACCAATACGATTCACACCCGCGACGTAACTTAAATTTTCGATAGCACGCGCCTGCAATAATCGATTCCAATGCAATTCCCGCGCGCTCGGCCAGTTGGCAACATAGATCGCCAGATCATAGTCACCACGGTTACGCGACCACACCGGAAAGCGCAGGTCATAACACACCAGCGGTAAAACTCGCCAACCCTTGACCTCAACCACCACGCGCTTATTTCCGTTCGCGTAGCGAGTATGTTCACCAGCCATGCGGAATAAATGGCGTTTGTCATAATGAGTATAGCTGCCATCAGGGCGCATCCAGACCAACCGATTAAAATAATCCTCACCTTCTTTAACCACCAGGCTACCGGTTACGACTGCACCGAGTGCGTTCGCCTGTCGCGCCATCCACTCATAAGCTCGCCCACCAACCGCTTCGGCATAGTTGCGCGCACCCGCACAAAAACCCGTAGTAAACACCTCCGGCAGAATCACCAGATCACAGCCGCTGGCAAGTTTGATCTCTTGCGCAAAAACATCCAGATTATGTTGCGGATTATTGGGCAATATTTCGTGTTGAATCAATGCAATACGCAAGTCATTCACAGCGATCTACCTCAAGAGTCAGATAATTCGATAACCCTATGCGCTTTAGGGAAAACGCCCAGATATGCAATCAATAAAGCCAGCAAAGCACAAATGCCACACAGATAAAACGTTAGTTCGGCACTATGATCCCACAATATACCGCCCAACAATGCACCCAAAGCACCTCCGGCACCAAAGCTAAGGGAGCTGTACAAAGCCTGCCCCTGGCTTTGGTGCGCACCGCCAAAATAGCGCCGCACCATTTCGATAGACACTGCATGAGCCACACCAAAACTACCCGCGTGCAACAACTGGGCAAAAACCAGGATAGGCCAATATTCTGCAAAGGCGGCAATCAACCACCAGCGAATACTTGTCACTAATAACACCCATAACAACAAAGTGCGTAGAGAAAAATGCCTCAGCAAATGGTGCATTACGATGAACACAACCACCTCAGCCATCACACCCAAGGCCCACAACAACCCAGTAACACCGCTGCTGTATTGGTGGTTATCGATCAAATAAAGGCTATAGAAAGTGTAGTAAGGTCCGTGACTGAGCTGCAACAAAAAACTCATCAATAAAAAACATAACATCGCCGGTTGACCGACAATTCGCCAAAAACCTCCGGGCTTGTCATTCGAAATGTTCGAGGCTATAGGCTTCAAACTGACACTGGATAAACCAATCAACAGCAAAAAGGTGAAGATAAATACTGGCAAATAGCGAACCGACAATATGTCGAACAACCAACCTAACAACATAACTGCCGCAATGAAACCCAAGGATCCCCACAAACGAATCTGACCATAGCGATGATGCTCTTTTGCAAGGTAAGTCAATGTGATCACTTCGAATTGTGGCAACACGGCATGCCAGAAAAACGTATAAGCGCTCACCACCACGACTAGCCATGCAAACGATTGATCGACAAAGACACCGGCAAAAAAAGTACAGGCGGCAAAACTACCCAAGCGAATGATCTGCAAACGCTTTTGTGTTCGGTCTGCCAACCAGCCCCAGAAATTGGGGGCAATAATGCGCGTAGCCAGAATGATCGCACCGATAATACCGACATCGCGCGAACTGTATCCCAAGGATTTCAGGTAAACGCCCCAGTAGGGAACCATCGCACCGACGACGCAGAAGTAAAAAAAATAGAAACTGGATAATCGCCAATAGGGCAACGCCGGCGAAGTAACAGGTGACGGGGAGTCAGACATAACAGTTGCGGGCAACGCCGGGGGCAGAGAAAAGATGATAGCGACCGAAGCAGTGCCGACCGCTATCGCGAATAGAATTATTTAACGCGCGCCGGAATTACCGGTACATCGTGTTTAACCGCACCGTTTTGACCACGATGACGCAGCAGGTGATCCATCAACACCAAAGCCAACATAGCTTCGGCGATGGGCGTCGCACGAATACCGACACAGGGATCATGGCGACCTTTGGTGATCACCTCCACGGGATTGCCGTGCACGTCCACACTACGACCGGGAATATGCAAACTGCTGGTGGGTTTGAGGGCAATATTCGCCACAATATCCTGACCCGAAGAAATGCCGCCGAGAATACCCCCCGCATTATTGGATAGAAAACCTTCCGGGGTCATCTCGTCACGGTGCTTACTGCCGCGTTGATCCACCACGCCGAACCCTTCACCAATTTCTACTCCTTTAACCGCATTGATACTCATCAATGCGTGGGCAATTTCTGCATCAAGACGATCAAAGATCGGTTCGCCCAAACCCGGTGGAACACCCGTAGCTACCACAGTAATTTTAGCACCGATGGAGTCGCCCTCTTTATTAAGGACTTTCATAAACTCTTCCATCTCGGGCACTTTACTGGCGTCTGGGCAAAAGAAAGGATTCTGCTCAATCTGATCCCAATCCACGGTTTCAATTTTGATGGGACCTAACTGCGAAAGATAACCACGCACTTCAATACCCAGCACATCCTTCAAATATTTTTTGGCAATAGATCCTGCTGCAACACGCATTGCCGTTTCGCGCGCAGAAGAACGGCCACCGCCACGATAATCGCGCACACCGTATTTTTGCATATAGGTGTAATCGGCATGGGCCGGCCGGAACTGGTCTTTGATATTGGAATAATCTTTAGAGCGCTGATCGGTGTTTTCAATGATCAACCCGATGGGTGTACCGGTGGTCTTGCCTTCAAAGACGCCAGAGAGAATCTTCACTTCGTCCGCTTCGCGGCGCTGCGTGGTATAGCGGGATTGGCCAGGTTTACGGCGGTCCAGGTCTATTTGAATATCCGTTTCGCTGAGTTCGAGCCCCGGCGGGCAACCGTCTACGATGCAGCCCAATGCCAGGCCGTGGCTCTCGCCGAAGGTGGTGACGGTAAATAATTTGCCATAACTGTTACCGGACATAATGCTCTCTTGCGTCAAAATAGAGGTGGAAAATTCAGGAACCGGCAATTATACGTGACTGGCCAGCATGCAGCATCCCTTCTCGGAATCGGCATCAAAGCAACCCTTGCATAGAAGCCTCATGCAATTGCGCGGCTGTCAGCAGAAACACGCCATGGCCGCCGCGCCTGAACTCCAGCCAGGTAAAAGGCAATTCGGGATAAGCCTCTTCCAGCGCAACGCAACTATTGCCTACCTCAACAATCAACACGCCCTCTTCTGTCAGATGATCAAGGGCTTCCCGCAGCAGGCGGCGGGTAAAATCGAGTCCATCCACACCGGACGCCAAGCCCAATGCCGGTTCGGCGCGGTATTCCGCCGGCATCTCGGCCAGGTCTTCGGCATCCACATAGGGCGGATTGCTGACGATCAAGTCGTAGCGCAACTCTGTTAATTCTTTAAACAAATCCGATTCGATCGCACGCACGCGGTGGCCGACTTCGTGGATATCGATATTACGTTGTGCCACCGCCAAAGCGTCCACGGAGATATCGCTCAAATCCACGGCGGCTTCGGGAAAGACATAGGCACAAGCAATCCCGATGCAGCCGCTGCCAGTACACAGGTCGAGAATATATTCCGGTTCGCGCAGCAACCAGGGCGCAAATTGATCCTCAATCAGCTCGGCGATAGGCGACCGTGGCACCAGGACGCGCTCGTCAACTTTAAAGGGCAAGCCGGCAAACCAGGCGCTACCCGTGAGGTAGGCGGCAGGAATACGTTCATCCATACGCCGACGCAGCAGTGCAATAACATCTTTACGCTCGGCCAAGGTCAAACGGGCATCAAGTGCTTCGGGATTCACGGGCAACGATAGATGCAAGGCATGCAGCACCAGTTGCAAGGCCTCATCCCAGGCATTGTCGGTACCGTGACCAAAGAATAGCCCTGCCGCATTGAATTGACTGGCGCCCCAGCGGGTGTAGTCGCGTATGCTGATTAAATCACTGCACACATCATGCTTTTGCCCAATACTCACATCTCTACCCTGCGCTGTTTTGGTTAGCTCGGCATTCTACCGGGATATGGAAAATTTTAAACCGAAAAGCAGCGCTGGCGGAGGATACCAACCCGGCAGGTTGACATAAAAAGTTCTTTACGATTTTGTCGGCATCACGTAGGGTGAGCGCCCCCAGCGCGACCCGGTTAGCGAAGCAAGGTATCGTCAACCTTCCGGTCAGTTTCTGATGAGAGATCCGTCTGACAAGAGACGCCCTGATTATGGCGAGGACTGCGGTTATGAAAGAACATTTTGCCCACATCATTGCCGGCATCGGTGAAGACCTGAACAGACCGGGACTGGTTGACACCCCCGAGCGTGCCGCCAAGGCTTTTCAATTCCTGACGCGGGGCTACAACCAAACCCTGGACGAGGTGGTAAACAGCGCCCTGTTTCCTTCCGAGTCCAGCGAAATGATTATGGTGAAGGATATCGAGCTGTATTCATTGTGCGAGCATCACCTGCTGCCTTTTATCGGTAAAGCCCATGTAGCCTATATACCAACGGGTAAAGTGCTTGGGCTGTCCAAGGTCGCGCGGATCGTGGATATGTACGCGCGTCGCCTGCAAATCCAGGAACAGCTCACTGTTCAGATCGCCGAGTCAGTACAACAAATTACCGGTGCGTCCGGTGTCGGGGTCATCATCGAGGCCAAGCATATGTGCATGATGATGCGCGGTGTGGAAAAGCAAAATTCTTCCATGAAAACCTCGGCTATGCTCGGCTCTTTCCGCAGCAATCAGGCGACCCGAACCGAATTCCTGTCACTGTTGCGCTAGCCGTGCAAAAAAAAATGCCCACACAGGTGGGCATTTTCGAATATCTCATCCACCAGCAATATCAGTTGTTCAACTTTATCACTTCCACGCGAGCACTTTGATTGCCCCGTCCCGCGGGAGCAAGGCTACCCAAACCGTGAGTAGTGATACGGTTCGCCGAGATACCCTCCTCGACCAACGCGGCTTTAAGAGATTCAGCATAACGGAGTGAATCATGCTGCTGATTGGCCGGTGCACTGGCTCGATAGTCATGACCAACCAACGCAATCTTCCATTGAGCTTGCCGCTGCAACACCCGAACCAGGGTTTTGACATGTTCCGGTTTGATTACCAGATGAGACCGCCCAGCGGCATCATCCGCAACCGCACCGGGGAATACGTAAAACCCTTGTGCCTGAAATAAACGCAGCAGCGAATCAGGATCGGTAGCAATGCTTTCCGTTGGCGCTCGATTACTTTGGAGAATATCAAGTTGCACCAGCACGCGTTTATTGCCACGCAAAACCGCGTAGAGAGACACG
>CAMPIG010000175.1 GCA_946886255.1 uncultured Cellvibrio sp.
TCGGCCGCATCGGTGTTGGTGAAGCTACAATTCCTCCGTTGAGAACCTTTCATAAGTTGTTGGGTATCGACGAAAGAGAATTAATGAGTGCAATCCAGGGGACCTTCAAACTTGGTATCGAATTTATCAACTGGGGGCGTTTGGGCGATAACTATATACATTCCTTTGGTGTTACCGGAAAAGATTGTTGGGCGTGTGACTTCCAACACTTTTGGCTCTCGGCTCAAAAAAAAGGTATAGGAGAAAGTTTTGGAGAATACTGTCTTGAGTTGATGGCAGCGAAACAAGGAAAGATGCTGGGTTCGGACGAATCTGGCGTTAATTATGCCTATCATCTTGATGCCGGGCTCTACGCGGGATTCCTAAAAAAATACTCTCTAAAGCACGGTGTAAAATGGATCGAAGGAAAAATTACTACAGTCAACATAGAGCCATTGAACGGTTACATTCAATCGCTTTTACTTGAGGATGGTCGCACCATAGGAGGCGATTTGTTCATCGACTGTACCGGTTTTTCTGCTCGGTTGATCGAGGGAGCACTTAATACCAGCTATGAACCGTATGGGCACTATTTACCGTGTGATTCAGCCGTTGCTATCCAGACGGAATTGTCCGGACCTCCGCGCCCGTATACTCAGGCTATCGCACACGAATTTGGTTGGCAGTGGCGTATTCCGTTACAGCATCGTGTCGGTAACGGTATGGTGTACAGTAGTCGTCATGTTTCGGATGATGAAGCATTGACCACATTGATGTCGAATCTGGAAAGCCCGGCGATTACTGAGCCTCGTGCGTTTAAGTACCGCACGGGAAGGCGTAGTAAAGTTTGGAATAAAAACTGCGTTGCTGTTGGGCTGGCTTCGGGTTTTCTTGAGCCGGTTGAATCAACGTCGATTCACTTAGCAATGTCGGGGATACTTCGCTTATTAAAATTGTTTCCGCTGGACGAAATCAGGCAGTCGACAGTTGATGAGTATAATCGGCAGTCGCGCGAAGAGATGGATCGAGTACGCAACTTTATTATCCTCCATTATCATGCCACCGAAAGAACGGACACACCATTTTGGCGTTACTGCAAGGACATGGAAATTCCTGATGCATTGGCGCATCGCATAAAATTATTTAAGGATACCGGTGCAGTTCCTTTGCTTGAAAAGGAATTATTTCTTGTGGATTCGTGGACGCAGGTGATGTTCGGGCAACACATTATGCCGGAGCGATATCACCCGATTGTGGATTTAATGGAAGAAAGAGAGCTTGATAGGTTCTTAAAGGGCCTGAAAGCTATGGTGGATAAAAAACTTGCACAAATGCCCACGCATCAGGCATTTATCGATAGCTACTGCAAAGCTCCGAAAATTTCACAATAGATCATCAGCGTAATTCGGGAAGTCATCGTGCAAAATAATTCGATAAAAAAAATTGTTATCTTAGGTGGCGGTTCTTCCGGTTGGCTCACAGCTGGTGTTATTGCGGCTGAGCATAAATCCCAGCAGGTCGAGGGAATACAGGTGACGGTAATCGAATCTCCTGATGTCGCCCCAATTGGTGTGGGGGAGGGAACCTGGCCCAGTATGCGGATCACCCTGTCAAAGATGGGTGTATCGGAGACTGAATTTTTTCGAGAGTGCGATGCTTCTTTCAAACAGGGAATAAAATTTTCCAGGTGGGTAAATGGCAAGGATGATGACTTTTATTATCATCCTTTAGTGTTACCCCAAGGTTTTAATGAGGCCGACCTTGTTTTGCCGTGGCAGAGTATACGTGATCAAGTGTCCTTCGCGGATGCGATCTGTTTTCAAGGGCATTTGTGTGAGCGAGGGCTTGCTCCTAAACAAATAACGACACCGGAATACGCTTCCGTTGCAAACTATTCATATCATTTCAATTCGTTAAAATTTGGACAATTTTTAGCTAAACACTGCGTTGAAAAATTAGGCGTAAAACACATTGTAGATCATTGTTTGGAAGTAAGATCAGCAGATAACGGTGATATCGCCGCACTGAGCACAAAACGGTCCGGTGACATAGAGGGTGATTTATTCATTGATTGCTCGGGCTCTGCGGCCTTACTGCTGGGTAAACATTACCAAATTCCATTTATATCAAAGAAGCACATATTGTTTAATGATGCGGCATTAGCGGTGCAGGTTCCTTATCCATCGGAAGATAGCCCTATTGCGTCACATACTGTTGCGACAGCACAAAGCGGAGGATGGATTTGGGATATCGGCTTACCGACCCGACGAGGTGTGGGTTATGTTTACTCGAGTGCACATATTGACGGGGAACTCGTAGCTGACGAACTGCGTCGTTACATCGAACCCTCAATTGGTCGTGAAAAAGCATCGTCATTATCTTTCAGAAAAATCCCATACGATCCAGGGCATCGAACCACATTTTGGCACCGCAACTGCGTCGCTGTTGGTATGGCTGCCGGTTTCCTTGAACCATTAGAGGCGACGGCGCTGGTGTTGGTTGAAGCATCGGCAGCAATGATCAGCAATGATTTACCAGCGACAAAAGATGTTATGCAAATTGTTGCCAAACGATTTAATCAGCGGTTTTCCTATTACTGGGATACGATCATTGATTTTGTGAAGCTTCAATACGTACTCACCAAACGAAAAGATACACAGTACTGGATAGATAACGTTAAACCTGAATCTGTACCATCGCGACTCCAGGAACTGCTAGAGCTATGGCGGTATCAGGTTCCCAACAAATATGACTTTCCACTTGCAGAAGAAATGTTGCCGGCCGCCAGTTGGCAATATATTTTGTACGGAATGGGATTTTTGACGGAAAATCGAGCCACGCAAAAGCGCTCCAGTGACTTTGCGATATTCCAGCGATATCGTCAGGAAGTAAAAGCATTAACCGAACGTTATACAGCTCACCTGCCTACTAATCGGGACCTGATTAATCAAATTTGCCAAGTTGGATTACGACGGTTATAACACCCCTCTATATGCAGGTCATCCCCCGAATTCGGATGATCTGCTTACTCTTTTTTAGTTTTGGTCCTCCTGCGTAAGCCTTCTTAATAAATCAAATAAAAGATTTTCGTGTAATCGTTTACGTCGAGGGGCTTATTTACTATATAGTGGATAGAGGCTTCTGGTGTTGTTTTATACGTAACTCCCTGTAACTAAAGCCATCTTTACAAGACGTTGACAAAGTGACTGCGTGCGTTAATACTGCGCCACGAAGTAACCGGTTTCAAATAGGTGCCGGGCGACAGTCAATAGTATTTATTAATATCAATCTCTATATAAATTTCTCACATCAAAAACATAAAGTTAGCAGGATGCGATTTTACGCACACCTTATTATTGTCGATTTATATGACAGCGCTGTCAGCGTTGCCCCAATGATGATCATGTGGTTAAGCCCAGCCAAAAATGAACGGGAACGCTGGAGAATTGCATAAATAATGAAATTTGTCTGGGTTTTGCTCGGGCTTGAGAATTTGCCTTCTCCCAGAAGGTGAACTCGCTTAGTCAGCTTTCCCCATTGCTGTTAAGCGTGCGTAATCCAGGAAAATAATTCCTTACCAATAATAAAGGAGAGCTCCATGAATCAAACAATAAGCTTTAAGAAAAAACTCATGGTCACGACCATCGCGTCGATGGCTGGTTTCAGCGGTTTATCCGTAGCACAGAACAACGAGTCCGGAGTGGTGGAAGAGGTTCTTGTGCGCGGTATTAAAGGTTCACTCGAACGTTCAATCGACGTGAAGCGAAACTCCAGTCAACTAGTTGAAGCCATTACGGCGGACGATATCGGTAAGATGCCCGATCAAAACGTAGCGGAGTCATTACAGCGCTTACCGGGCATTCAGATTGATCGTAACAATGGAGAAGGTACAAAAGTACGCATTCGTGGCCTCGATCAGAACATCACACTGTTAAATGGCGGAACATTTATTTCCGGCATGGAATATTTCCAGTTGGGTGAAGCGAAGCAAGAGTTCGATAGCTCGCTTGAGGGTATTCCATCTGAGTTGTTGGGTGGTGTTGAAGTTTATAAAACACCAAAAGCGTCTGTCGTAGAAGGTGGGCTGGGCGGGGTGATTAATTTAAAGACCCGTGATGCCTTTGACCTCAGGGAACCGTTGGTAGCTGCGAATATAAAAGCCGATTATGGTCTGGATGCGGAAGATGCCCAGCCTTCAGGTTTTCTTGTATTAGGAAACAACTGGGATGATAAATTCGCGGCCATTCTCTCTTTAAGCGCCAGTAAGAAAACTGTCCATAGCGATTCTATTCAAAGTTTTTCTCGCGAGAACACTGCAGTCAGATGTACCGAAGGTGGTACCTTTGATGCAGAAACTATGATGTGCTCTGCGGGCCAATCCTATTTTGCACCGGGTATGTTTTATGTTACCGACAGCGAAGCTGAGCGGGAGCGCATTGGTGCATCATTGAATCTGCAGTGGAATATCACCGACGCGATGCAAGTGGGGTTGGATTGGTTCCATTCAGAATTGGATGTGAAGAACCGCCAGTACTCGGTGAAACATCCAATGAATACGGACGGTGCTGCTGGTATTGATGAGAGCCAACCTTACGTTATTGATGGCAGTAACCCTATTGGCATTGTTAAATCAGCAACCTTTAATGTTCCCGGAGCAGAAACCAACTCTGCTGGTGAAGTCAGTGAGGGCACGGCTGATAACTTCGCCTTGCGATTAAAGCATGACAATGGTGGCAAGCTGCGTTTCAGCGGTGATGTAGCCTATGCAGAATCGGAGTTGGAACAACGAGCAGGCTACAGTGATACGCGCTTCTCGCCCTACGCAATGACGACCTGGACTGGCGAGTCCGACAACGGTTGGTCTCATTCAAATGTGAATGTTGGCACTGGTACCGCCAGTCGTTCATTCAATTTCGATAGCGGTTCACGACCTTCCTTTGCCTTTGCTAATCCTGCATGGCTTAGCGATCCTTCGTTCCTCACCTATAAATCACATTGGGCTTTGGGTGCTGATATTGAACAGGAATCCTTCGCCGTTCGCGGTGATGTGGAGTACGACATTGAAGTTGGTCATCTGAAAAAAATAACTTTTGGTTTCCGCTATGCGGAAGACGAAGCTGATTTCCGCGAGCTGCGTTATTTGAGTGATTTCAGTAAAACCGAAGGTGCAATGACGCCGAACCGTTACGATGAAAATGGTAACCTGATTGCTGCTAGTACATTTGATCCGAGTGTAAATCCGGGTGCAGGAGGAGCGGGTATTCAGGAGGCAGTTTATCATGACCTTTGTGGTAATGGTGGAATAGTGGCTGGCCGTGAGTGCGATATTGACGGCGATGGGCTTGATGACAACCAACCCTTTGGGCCCTGGGGCTACTTCATGGATGCCGCTATTGGATTGAAAGCATTCGAGCTCACCACATCCGATGGCACCAATATGGCTGAAGCCTTATACGGACCCGATATCCGTACCGGCGATCAGGATGCCCCACATGATACAGCCACCAATAACCACTTTAATCGTTGGGGTGGCTCACCCGGTGTGATTCCTTGGGAGACTTATCTCATGAATCCTGATCGTGCGATAGCATTGAATAACTTCTTTCCTTCCGGTGGTTACCAATCCAATGTGATGATGGAGGATGCAAACAAAATAGCCGCAGATGTTGAAGGCTGGATTGATGCCATTACACCCAACACCCCCGGACAATGGTTCCAGGTACCCCTGGAGTCGTGGAATGTAAAAGAAACTACAACTGCATTCTATGGTGAAGCTGATTTCGAAGGTGACAACGTACCCTATACTTTGAATATTGGTGTGCGGGTTGTGCAAACCGAAGTTGAAGTGTCTTCTGCTGAAACCACACCGGAGTCATCCTTGTGGTCTATTGCAACAGACAGTTGGAACAGCCAGGGTGTTTTGCTCAACGATAATGTGTTTACCGTTAAGACCAAAGAGTACTGGGATGTATTGCCCAGTTTGAACTTCGTTTTGGATACTACAGACGAAACCAAACTTCGTTTCTCGGCATCACGTGTAATCGCACGTCCTGACTTACAAACTTTGGGCAAAGGTTTTGCAAAAAACTTTACGCGTGAGGATGATCCGGATTTCGGGACCTACTTCAGATTTACCGGGGGTTCTTCTGGTAACCCCGGCCTTGATCCATATCGCGCAACCCAGGCGGACGTCGCGTATGAGTGGTATTTCGATGATCTGGGATTGGTATCTGCCGGTGCTTTTGTGAAAGCGGTTGATTCGTTCCTCGCCGGCGAAACACGCTTGGAATTTGGGGTTGATACAGGCCCGAATGGCGGTAGTCTGGGTAGTGTAAGCCGCACGGTGAACGGGTCTGGTGGTAGTGTTAAAGGCCTCGAATTTACGGCGCAAAAAGCGTTTGAAAATGGTTTCGGGGCAACCTTTAACTACACCTTTTCAGACAGTACAGCGGACGTGTCTTCCACAACCCATGGAAATCTTGGTCTGCCTGGTATTTCGGAGCACGCTTTTAACCTGATTGGTTTCTATGAGAATGATTCGATCAGTGCGCGTATTGCTTATACGTGGCGTGACGAATATTTGTCCCCTTTTCGTTCGACATATGGTGTGATTGGATTGGAAAATGGTGCGTCTGAGTTCTTTGATGATTACGGCCAATGGGATGCGAACATCACCTATGATTTAAATGAAAACTTCTCCTTTACAGCAGAAGCGATCAACATCACAGGCGAAGAGCAAACCAGTTATTTAGGGTATGCGGGCCAGACAATGACCTATACATCGCAAGAGCCGCGGGTCGTTCTCGGTGTAAACTATCGTATGTAAGCAAAGTAATACAGGGAGCGTAAAACAAATAAAAAAAGGTGCGTCAGTTGACGCACCTTTTTTGACTCTAGTTTTTGGCAGGATCTTTAGTATTTGATCTAAGCCTTAACTTTATACCCCGTCTTAAAAATCAGCCAAACCAGAAACAAACACAGCAACATAAATAACATAATCATCCCCAGGCTAATGCCAACTTTGACATCAGCGACACCGTAAAAACTCCAGCGAAAACCACTGATTAAATATACTACAGGATTAAATAACGTAATCGTTTGCCACAGCGGCGGCAGCATATGAATCGAGTAAAAACTGCCACCTAAAAATGTTAATGGAGTAACAATCATCATCGGTATAACTTGTAGTTTTTCGAACCCATCCGCCCAAACGCCGATAATAAAACCAAACAAACTGAAAGTAACGGATGTCAGCACCAGAAAGCCCATCATCCAAACGGGATGTAAAATAGTGAAGTCGACAAACAGGCGCGCTGTGGCGAGGATAATCAAACCCAGAATAATCGATTTGGTTGCCGCAGCACCGACAAAGCCGACAACAATCTCCATAGCTGAAATCGGTGCTGACAGAATCTCATAAATTGTGCCGGTAAATTTCGGCATATAAATACCAAAGGAGGCGTTGGAGATACTTTCCGTCAATAACGAAAGCATGATCAAACCCGGCACAATAAAAGCACCATAACTGATACCGTCTATTTCAACCATGCGCGAACCGATAGCTGAGCCAAACACAATAAAATATAACGATGTTGATAGCACAGGTGATGCAATACTTTGCATCAAGGTGCGCCAGGTGCGTGCTAATTCAAAAATATAAATAGCTTTTATGGCATGAATGTTCATGCGTGTCCCCCTACCAAATTGACAAAAATATCCTCCAGAGAACTCTGGCTGGTTTGTAAATCCTTGAATTCAATACCTAAGGCGCCCAATTGGCGCAGGAGGCCAGCAATGTCGGCTTCCTGTTGGCTGTCAAAGGTATAAACCAATTGATTGCCGTCGGCGCTTAATTCCAATTGATAGTGACCCAGGGTTGCGGGAACTTCAGTTAGAGGGTGTTGCAACTGTAAGGACAATTGTTTTTTTCCGAGTTTTTGCATCAAGGTGATTTTGTCTTCCACCAGGATAATTTCGCCTTTGCTGATGACGCCTATGCGGTCCGCCATCTCTTCTGCTTCTTCGATGTAGTGGGTTGTCAGAATGATCGTGACGCCGTTGTCGCGCAAGCCGCGTATCATTTCCCACATATCACGGCGCAATTCAACATCGACACCGGCCGTAGGCTCATCAAGAAATAAAATTTGCGGCTCATGGGCCAGAGCTTTGGCAATTAATACACGCCGTTTCATGCCGCCTGAAAGCGCCATAATCTTGCTGTCTTTTTTGTCCCACAGCGACAAGTCCTTCAGCACCTTTTCCAGCCATGCATTATTGGGTGCCTTGCCAAACAGTCCACGACTGAATTTCACCGTATCCCATACGCTTTCAAACATGCTGACCGATAGTTCCTGCGGTACCAGGCCAATCTTTGCGCGTGCTGCGCGGTAATCGTGAACAATATCATGACCATCTGCCAAAACCTGGCCGCTGCCCGGGTTGACGATGCCGCAAATAATGCTGATCAGAGTTGTCTTGCCCGCACCGTTCGGCCCCAGCAAGGCAAAGATCTCGCCGCGACGGATGTCGAGGTTAATATTGCTGAGGGCTTTAAAGCCGGATGAATAAGTTTTGGTGAGGTTGTTTACTGAGATGATCGCTTGCACACGACCTCCTTATGTTAGTGGTATATCGACGAGTAACTTCCAGTACTTTAACGTCCATGTCAATCGCCTTAGTACAAGAGGCAGTGGCGTGGCAACGGCAAACCAACGATTTCCCATTCATCGTCGGATTTGGCAATGACCATCAGCGGCGAGCTCGTGGCCTCTTCAATGCGTCGACCGTCTTTATCCAACGGGGTTTGCAGAATTTTTACAATGGCGAGGCTATCCCTGATGGGCACAATGCTTAGCAATTCATAGTGCATTCGGCTCTCGGATTGTTGCAGCATAGCGACCGGCAAACGCGTAATCGATCGCTTTTTATTTGCTGAGTCTGCCAAGGGTTTCAGGTTGGGTTGCGCTGTTTGATGACGCGTGCGAAAAATGTCTTCTATGGCCCTGATCATGTTGGAACGCTCATCGTCAAACATATTATGGGGCGGCGGTGTGTCAATATGTGTCAGCATGGTTTTCCCTCGATTGCATTATGTTGGTGGGAA
>CAMPIG010000176.1 GCA_946886255.1 uncultured Cellvibrio sp.
TCCATATCGACGACTTTGTCGGTTTGCACTACGTGCAGTGCCATATCCATATCCAGGCGCGCAAAAGAATCCAGTGCGTCCTGCAACATCCGCGATACATGGCCGCCGATATGACGCACCTCCACGTAACCGCGCGGCGCCACACCGTCACGATTTAACGCAATCGCCTGGCGAGCAATTTTACTGGCTTCATCACCAATCCGCTCAAGGTCCGTAATCGCTTTGGTTACCGCAATGACCAAACGCAAATCACTCGCGGCGGGTTGCCGACGCGCCAGGATACGCACGCATTCTTCGTCAATGGAAATTTCCATTTGATTGACGCCTTTATCGCCGCGTACAACCTGTTCTGCTTTTTCCAGGTCTGCATCAATCAACGCCTGGATAGCATCATTCACCTGCCGTTGGGCCATGCCGCCCATCTCCGACAAATGCTTTCTGATATCGTCCAGCTCAATGTTGTATTGCTGGGAAATATGGTGAGTATGACTGGTGATATCCATAACCATCTTGTGTCTCCGCCTTAACCGTAACGACCGGTAATGTAGTCTTCAGTTTGTTTCTTCACCGGATTGGTAAAGAGCGCATCCGTTGCCCCATGTTCCACCAGGTCACCCATATACATAAAGGCCGTAAAATCGGAAACCCGCGCCGCCTGCTGCATATTGTGGGTCACAATAACAATGGTGTATTTGTTTTTCAGTTCGTAAATTAATTCTTCAATTTTTAACGTGGAAATCGGATCCAGTGCTGATGCGGGCTCATCGAGCAAGATAACTTCCGGCTCAATCGCAATCGCGCGCGCAATAACCAGACGCTGTTGCTGACCGCCGGACAAACCGAATGCGTTATCGTGCAAACGGTCTTTCACTTCTTCCCACAGTGCCGCACCACGCAGAGAGTTTTCCACCACCGTATCCAGAATGCGTTTGGATTTCACACCTTGGAGACGTAATCCATAAGCAACATTTTCATAAATCGACTTTGGAAAGGGATTGGGTTTTTGAAACACCATGCCCACCTGGCGACGCAATTCGGGAACATCAACATCTTTCGCGTAGATATTTTTCCCACCCATCAAAATCTCGCCTTCAATACGACAGCTGTCAACCAGGTCATTCATCCGGTTGAAGCACCGCAACAACGTGGATTTACCACAACCCGACGGACCGATAAAAGCCGTTACTTTTTTCTCTGGAATAGCCAAGCTGACATCATTTAACGCCCGCTTTTGATCGTAATACAAATTCAGGTTTTTAACTTCCAGTTTGATGGTTTCATCAGTCAATGACATAGTCGTGTTTGCCTGTGAGTGAGGTCGATTATTGGCCGTATCAATGGCGACATCAGGCCGCTTCCGTGTAGCCGGTTGGTTCGCGGTCGACGATGAGGTAACTTCCAATTCGGATGTTTCTAACATGATTGTGCTCCGCTTATCAATCCGACGCGCTGCGATATTTTTCACGCAGATTGTTCCGGATTTTGATGGCTGCGATGTTCAGGATGATGATCAGCATCACCAGGACCAGTGAGGTGGCGTATACCAGAGGGCGCGCTGCTTCTACGCTCGGACTTTGAAAACCGACGTCATAGACATGGAACCCCAGGTGCATGATTTTTTGATCGAGATGCAAGTAGGGGTAATTGCCATCGACCGGTAAAGATGGAGCCAATTTCACAACACCTACCAGCATCAACGGCGCCACTTCGCCTGCCGCACGAGCGATAGCCAGAATTAACCCCGTCATCATTGCCGGTGTTGCCAAGGGCACAACCACTTTCCATAAGGTTTCTGCTTTGGTAGCGCCCAGCGCGAGACTGCCCTGACGAATCGTACTCGGAATACGCGCCAGCCCTTCTTCGGTGGATACAATCACCACCGGCAGCGTTAACAGTGCCAGCGTTAATGAAGCCCAAAATAATCCGGGCGTGCCGAAGGTCGGCGCAGGCAATGACTCCGGATAAAACAATTGGTCGATGTTGCCGCCAAGAAAGTAGACAAAGAAGCCGAGACCAAAAACGCCGTATACGATTGAAGGTACCCCGGCGAGGTTGTAGACCGAGATCCGAATCAGTCGCAATACCGTTCCTTGCCGAGCGTACTCGCGCAAATAAATTGCTGCCAATACACCGAAGGGCGTAACCATGATCGACATGACGATAACCATAGTCACAGTGCCGAAGATGGCCGGAAAGATTCCGCCTTCAGTATTTGCTTCACGTGGTTCGTCTGTCAGGAATTCCCAGAAGCGCTCCAGATATTGAATCGATTTGGCAACCACACCCATATCGTTAGGGCGTGTAATGCGTACGATTTTTTCGAAGGGAATAACGACTTCTTTTCCATCGGCCGTGGTCGTTAGTAATTGGTCGCGCTTGGTGCGCGCCAGGATTTCATCGCGCTCAGCTTTAATAGTCAGGTATCGGGCATCAAGCTCTGCACGGCGCTGGGCGATCTCCGCCTGCTCCCGGGCAAGCGCTTCACCGCTTACACCGTCCAACTGCAAACGCCGTTCCTTCAGACGCAAACGCTCCAATCCGTTATTGATGCGACCGATGCTAACTTTTTCTATCTCACGTAACTCGGCAAATAAATTAACACTGCGCTCAACTCGCGCTTCAAGTTGTTGCCAAAAATCACCACTACCGTAACGGCTGACAGAGTTGCCATCCTCACGGATCTCCACTGG
The DNA here is from genome assembly GCA_946886255.1 of uncultured Cellvibrio sp. The sequence continues at coordinate 2,691 of CAMPIG010000176.1, forward strand.
ATAGCCGTAGTAATTACCCCACTCGCGCCGCTCGATGACAATCGCCTCATCAGGGTATTCCCACTCGTCCATACCGGTTTCGAGGTACCACATAAAGTCACGGGAGCTGACGTCGCGGTTACCTTGCTTGATGAGGTGACGAGTTACCAGTTCGACATTTTCCGGAACCGTGTAGCCATTATCACGAGCCACGGCGGTCGGGATCACCTCACTGCGTACCGCTTCGCCCATCACTGCATGACGATTTCCTTCGCGATCCACAATCGTGGTGTGCAGAATATCGGCAGGCCAAAAATGACCGAAGCCGCGAATGGCGATTAGCGCAAGAAGCCCTATTACCATGACCATAGAAAGTGCTACCGCACCTCCATTCAGCCAGATCCAGGGGGAGCCGCTTTTAAACCAACTGGTGATGCTGTTTGATTTGGATTTCATAATTATCTCTCCAGGCATCACAGGCTGCTGTATCGTCTGCGCAACCGCTGACGCACGATTTCAGCAAGCGTATTAACAATGAAGGTCAATGCAAGCAAGGCCAGGGCAGCAAGGAATAGAACGCGGAAATGGCTACTGCCTACAGCAGTTTCTGGTAGTTCTACCGCGATATTGGCTGACAAGGTGCGCATGCCTTCGAAAATATTGAAGTTCACAATCGGGCTATTCCCGGTGGCCATCAAAACAATCATCGTCTCACCTACTGCGCGGCCAAAGCCCATCATCACCGCCGAAAAAATACCGGGGCTGGCCGTGGGCAACACAACACCCACCATGGTTTGCCAGCGTGTCGCACCCAACGCCAATGAGCCTTGGGTGAGATGGCGCGGCACGTTGAACAATGCATCTTCCGCGATTGAAAAAATGGTAGGAATCACAGCAAAGCCCATCGCAATACCAACAACCATCGCATTGCGTTGATCATAGGTAATGCCATTGTCAGTAAACCACTGACGCATGCTGCCGTCGAAGAACAAGACTTCCACGTGAGGGCTAGCGGCAACACAGGCCCATCCCGTCAGCAGGATAGGGATAATCAAAATTACCGCCTCCCATCCGTCCGGTACCAGATTGCGAATTGCTGCTGGCAAGCGGCTCCAGGTAAATGCCACGATGAGCATCATCACCGGCATCAGAAACAAAATACTAAACGTTGCCGGCAGATGATTTTCAATAAAGGGGGCGAGCCATAAGCCAGCAAGAAAGCCGAGAATGACTGTCGGTAAGGCTTCCATAATTTCAATGGTCGGCTTCACGTAGCCACGCAGTTTGGGGGTCATAAAATAGGCGCTGTAGATAGCTCCCATAATGCCCAGCGGAATGGCAAATAACATGGCGAACAATGCCGCCTTTAGGGTACCAATCGAGAGCGGAACCAAGCTCATCTTGGCTTCCGATTCATCGCTGCCGGATGAGGCTTGCCAAATATATTCTGGCTCTGAACGGCCTTCATACCAGACTTTTTGCCACAAAGAGCTGAAAGAAATTTCCGGGTGTTTATTCCATACATCGGCTACATGGATTTGACGTGTCTCATCCATTACCAACAAACGGCCATTGATGGGCGATATCGCTAAATGCTGTATCGCAGTATCCGCTATTGGCTCAACCAATAGTGTGCGTGAAGACGTCCCGTAGTATGCGCCGACTGTGCCTTGATCATCCCCGACCCAAAAACCGCGACGATTGTGCTCCGGAGCGATGGTCGTTACCTGGCCAGGAAGTGGTTCAAAATCCCGTACAGGTTTGATGTGGTATTCATTGTCAGCATCACGCACCAAAAACCATTGGCTGACGCTGCCGGTATCAGTACCGATAGCAAGCGATCCGGTCCCGATCAGGAACTGCATGGCGGTGACCTGGCCGCGTTCGGTCGGCACCCTTTCGCGACGCTGAATATCATTCGGTTTAGCAATATCGAACAAATGTAGGTTGGTACGATCGTCAGCAATCAGCAGATGCTGCCCGGTGCTATCCAGTTGAATAAACGTCGTCTGCGCACCATCAGGTAATGGAGGAACCGGATAAATATCCTGAGTCACTTTGGTGATGCCAAGGATATTGGTTCGCGCTGAAAAAACGCCGAGCAGCAAACGGTTATCAGCGGTGGCAGCTGCGATGTATATACCGTTCGCGCCTTGCTGTATGGCTACCTGGTTCAGTGCCGCGCCCTGTTCATCCAGTTGAATAGGTTTATCACCCAGCGGGTATGCCAGGCTCGGAGTTACCAGCCGTTGATCATTCGGGTAGGTCAGCTTGTATTCAGGCTTGGCAACACTTATCTGGCCATTAGCAAAGCCGTATATCACCAAACCACTTGCCGCCGTGCCAGTACCAGTCGCCGTCAGCTCAACCTGTTCCGGTACAGGCATTTGCTCGGTCAGACTTACGACACCATCATCGGCCCGAAAAAAACTGACGCTACCGAGGCGATTAAAGCTAGCGCCTATTTCTTCATAACGTTCCAGAATGAGATGGGTCGTGGGATCATCGGCCGATGCGACACTGGCTACGTAAGACGTTTGCACATCCACAGAACTGCTACGCAATAAAGGGAAGACTTCGGAGAATAAATACAGAAAGATAAGCCCCAGTGCACCAACCACTGCCATTCCGGCCGCAGCCACGCCGTATCGTGAGACGGCGTCGCGAATATTGCGGATTTTTCGCAAGCGAGCCCGTTGGCGTGCGTCTGGCATCAGGCTTGGTGGGTTCTGCTCAGCGGTGGAGAGTAGCTCTGACATGATCAAAAGGTCCCGGGCAAGAAGAGTTCTGTGCGCCTTTCTGATGGCGTGGGAATCCTAACAATCAAAAATGACACTTTTGTTACAAAAACCCGATACTACAAAAATGTTTCATTCTGATTGCTAAATAATGACACTGCTTTAACAAGGCCAAAAAACAAAACCGCCGGCAGTTGCCAGCGGTTTTGTCTATTTTTAAAAAGCACTGTCTATCACAGTTGCAGATCTTTCATTGCTTTAGCTGATACAGCGGCAGGCAATGGAATGTAGCCATCACGTACCACCACTTCCTGTCCCTGCTTTGAAAGCACCATCTTCAGGAATTCCGCCTGAAGCGGATCAAGCTTGCGATTAGGATGCTTGTTGATGTAGACAAAAAGCGTACGTGCTAAAGGATAAGAACCGTCCAGCGCGTGATCGGCATCAGCAGGAGAAAATTCATCGCCGGCCTTGGCAGCCAAAGGAACTGCACGAACACCAGAAGTGATATAGCCAATACCGGAATAACCAATACCGTTGATCGACTCTGAAACACCTTGTACAACAGAGGCAGAACCTGGTTGCTCGTTGATGCTTGCTTTGTAGTCACCACCACACAGAGCAACATCTTTGAAGTAACCGTAGGTACCTGACACGGCGTTACGGCTGTAGATAGTGAAGTCACGATTGGCCCAACCACCAGCCAGGCCCAGCTCACCCCAACGGGTAATATCTTTATCATTGCCGCATTTGCGGGTTGCAGAAAACACCGCATCTACTTGCGCAATAGTCATACCTTTGATTGGGTTATCTTTATTAACATATACCGCCAACACATCGATAGCTACCGGCACAGCGGTGGGCTTGTAGCCATGCTTGGCTTCAAACGCTTCAATTTCAGAGGATTTCATCTCCCGGCTCATGGGACCGAAATTGGAGGTACCTTCAGTCAAAGCTGGTGGCGCAGTAGAAGAACCAGCACCTTGAATCTGAATATTTACATTAGGATAAAACTTGGCATATTCCTCAGCCCAAAGTGTCATCAGGTTATTCAACGTATCTGAACCGATACTGTTGACGTTACCTGATACACCGGAGATTGCCTTATATTCTGGCAGATCCTGATCAACCGCTGCTTGTACCACTACTGCACAAGCCATGGAACCGACCAAAGCCAGTCCTGTTAAAAATTTCTTGGCGTTCATTGAGCGCTCCTGAGTTCATTTGGATACAAAGACTTAAAACTCGTCTGCTGACAGGTGAATAATCTCATCCCTGCGATGCACTCTAACGGGGCTTTGTTACAGTTATGTGACGAACCTGCGCTTGCTTCATAAAAACGTCATATATCATTTTTATGAACCCCAAATGAAAAACGGGCAGCATAAGCCACCCGTTTTTATGATCAAGTAAATAAGCTTTTTATCAGTTTGTGTATATCGGCCCAAAGCCTGAGCCCCACACAATAACGGTCGCAACCAGTACCACAACCGCAAGCACAAGCCCCACCGTAATGACCGAGCTGGCGTAAATGAAGCCGCGCTCTTTTGGTATATTCATCAGGATTGGAATACCTTCATAAATCAAATAAACGGAATAACAGGCGGCCACAATAAACACACTGGCAACGACCCATAATTGCGGATACAACAAGATGATACCGGCCAACATCATAGGCGCTGATGAATACACAGCCAAGGCAGTACCTTCGTAATGGCGTTGATGAGCGTCATCGGCAACCCCAAAACTGCGCGACATCCAATTGATGTATTCACCCAAAATATAAACGGCGACCAACTGCGCCACATAAGCACCCAGGCACAACCATAAAGCGCTTTGCACAGTAAGTTTTACGACACCGCCATTACCCACACTCCAACCTATTTGCGTCACACCGAAATAAGCTGCAATAGCAGGAATCAATGCCAATAGTGGTGTATGAACCAAAAACACTCGAATAAACGAATGACGTTCATTGCGAATTCTTTGCCATTCACGGTCAGGATTGATAAAAACACCGAGGGTATGCTGCAACATCGCCATAAAAATACTCCAGATAATTCATTTTTATTAGAACGCGTTTAGTATCAGCCAGTTATTTCAGGCTCACAAAGAAGTTATCGAGATATTAGATAATCGGTAATCAACAATAGTTCTAATAAATAGCACTTAGGTCTAAGTGCTATTTCATTTAGATCAACAAAACTGGAGAAGAGACAACAAGGTTAACGATTGGTAACACTCATCAACATTGATGTTGGCCTTAGTAACAATGCCTATTTAACGACGCGCAAACTGGGGCGTTTTTGGAGGCTATCCGTACCGCCTGTCGGGGTTGGCTCGGGAGGTGATGGTGGGCGGGTATTGGATTCAACTTCAAACATCATACCTTGACCGTTTTCACGCGCGTATATCCCTAATACCGCACCACAGGGAATGAAAAGATCAAAGGGTACACCACCGAAACGGGCACTGAATGAAATAGCTTCCAACCCGATAAACAGATCCTTCAGCGCAGATGGAGCGATATTCAGGATAATCTGGCCGTCTTTATTAACATATTGTTGTGGCACTTCAACGCCCTGGATGTGGGCGTCCACTAAAATATAGGGCGTGCAATTGTTGTCGACTATCCACTCATATAAAGCACGAATCATATAAGGCCGACTGGATGTCATGGACATGGGATCACTCACTCCATTGTTACGTATCGTTTAGCGCGTTGACTGCTAGATGGATTTAGATAGCTGTACAATCAGACCCTGCACATTTCTCGCTCCGGCTCAGTCAGGCTGGATTGAAATGCATCACGCTGGAACAAGCGCTCCATATAATTCAGTAGTGGCTGTGTCTGCCTGGTTTTAGGTAGTTCTATTTCCATCAATGGCAAGCGCCATAGGATGGGACCAAGGCAGCAATCTACGATCGTAAAATCATCGCTCATAAAGAACGGCTTTTCGGAGAAAATAGGGGCAATACTAACAAAACTTTCTTTTAAATCCTTGCGCGCCCGAGCGATATGCTCTTTGTTTTTGCTACCCAGGATTGTATCAACTAAAGGGGACCAATCACGCTCGAGACGATACATCCACAAACGGCTTTTAGCGCGTGCTACCGGGTATACCGGCAATAAAGGAGGATGTGGGAAGCGTTCATCAATATATTCCATGATGACCTTGGATTCATAGAGCGATAAATCATCCCGATCAACAAGGGTTGGCAGGGTATTGTAGGGATTTAAATCAGCCAGCTCTTCCGGCTTATGCTTTAGATCAACATCCACCACTTCTACAGTGACGCCTTTTTCCGCCAATACGATCCTTACCCGATGACTGTAATGATCCCGCGCATCGGAAAACAACGTCATGACTGAGCGTTTACTGACCACTCCCATGGATTGCACCTCAATAACCTCGACCTTAAAACGAAAACGGGCGGTAAGAGTACCGCCCGCAGCAACGCGCTACCTGCCTGAACCTCAGTGAATACCTTTCCAGTATTCGCGGTTGAGCAAGAAGGTGAATACGAAAAGTACCGCCAAGAAAAAGAGCACGAACACACCCATGCGTTCACGCTGCATGGCGGCAGGCTCTCCGAGGTACTCCAGGAAATTCACCAGATCGTAAATCGCGCGATCAAACTCTTCTCCGGTCATAGTACCTTTAATCG
>CAMPIG010000177.1 GCA_946886255.1 uncultured Cellvibrio sp.
TGAGGTATTGCTGACGATAATGGCTGGGTGTGACCCCGACATTCTTTTTGAAGGCCTGGTTGAATACCGACTTACTGTTAAAACCACAATTTTTCATAATTTCGCTGATAGAAAGATCACGGTATTGCGGATCGGCTAGTTGTTTTTTCACCTCCTCCAGACGATAGGAACCAATCATTTCGAAAAAATTCTTGTGCAATTGACTGTTGATGGTACTGGACAACAGCTTGGGGGATACCTGCATGCGTTGCGCTAAACGTTCGACGGTTATCGTGGGCTCAAGATAAGGCCTCTGGGTTTCCATAAACTGCAGCAACTTATCCAGCAGCTGTTGATGAGGTACCTCGATCACCGGGGCATCGCTGATGGTATGCTCAATCTGAATCTCGGCAAAACCTTTCGAATTTTGTAACAGATAGACAATCAATGCGCTGACATAAATAAACCGGATGTAACTCTCGGCAATACCCATAGGACTATCAAAGCCCAGGTTTGTAAAACGTGACTCCAGTAAGGTCAGCACAACCCAGGCGTTTACGCACAGAAAGCCGATCAACAAGAGTTTGAGCCATTGCAGATCCACATGACTGAGTGAAAAGTGGGTACTTTTGAGGCGGTCCACATAGCGATACAACTGTAAAACACATAAACCGCTATAGAAAAAAACCGCTAACCGCTGCGCCCACACCAAGCCGTCAAAGTAAGGGTCCGAGGTAACCAGCGACCAGTCATAAACATAGCGCAGCTTGGCGTCATGGTCGTATTGGTGATAAATCGTATACACATAGAAAGGATAAACCAACGCAGGAATCAAATGCAGGGCGTCATAAGTCTTCAAGGAAAAATTGCGATAGATGGCTGCGCGAGTAAACCAATATAACAAGGGGCCCTGCAAGAAAAATGCAAAGCCGAACAAAAAGAAAAAGTCAGTGGAGACAGAAGATAAAAAGGTACGGATATTGATGTTCCAATACACCAAGGTATCAACGGCGAGGAATACGCTGAGCATAAAAAACGCGGCCAGCAACGTCCAGTAACGTTTTTTGATACGCCCTTCGTGGCGCTGACACGCCAATAGCAACGCCAACACCAACGACAGAAAACCGCTGAAGATAACGGTAATATCATTAATATTAAATAGCGTTAATTCAAACATCACTCTCTTCCAATAACAGCAGGTTAAATAATACCTCCCGCGCGCAATGCCTGAATTTCTGTTTCTTCCAGCTGCAAGAGATCGCGCAGCACATGGTCAGTGTGACTGCCCACAGCCGCACCCGGCCAGTCGGTACGTCCTGGTGTGCGATCAAGCTTGGGGAGTATGGCAGGAATCTTCAGCGGCTTGCCATTGATTTCAACTTGTTCAAAAAGTCCACGCGCATTGAAGTGCGGATCGGCAACCATATCTTCCACATTATAAATCGGCCCTCCGGGGACCCTTGCTTGCTCCAACAACGCGAGAATGTCTTCCGAATTTTTACTCGCACACCAATCTGCCAGAACTTGATCGATGATTTTTTCATGGGCAACACGGCCGGCATTGTTGGCCATATTCGGGTCAGTGGCCATCTCCGGATGGCCAGCTATCTGCATCAAACGTTGAAAGATAGAATCACCATTGCCACCAATGACCACGTATTTACCATTGCGGCAGCGATAGGTGTTGGTCGGGACAATACCGGTCACCGTTGTTCCGGACGCTTGTCGTACCACACCCGCACCATCGTATTCCGGCACAACGGCTTCCATCAAATTAAACATGGCTTCATACAATGCAACGTCGATCACCTGTCCGCTATATTCTTCCGAACGCTCCCGTTCCAGTAAAGCCAAGGTAATTCCCAAGGCTGCATGAATACCGGCAATCGTGTCGCCAATACTCAAATTGGGACGCACTGGCGCATCTCCCGGAAAGCCATTAAGGTAACGAAAACCGCTGATGCCTTCACATACGGAAGCAAAACCGGGTTTATTTGCATAAGGTCCATCCTGTCCGTAACCGGAGATGCGCGCATATACCAGGCCAGGATTTTTTTCCTTGCAGTCTTCCGGCCCCAAGCCCCACTCTTCCATGACGCCGGGGCGAAAATTTTCAATAACCACATCCGCTCCGTCGATGAGTTGTTTTGCAATATTGCGTCCGGCATCCTGTTTCAAATCCAGCGTTACGCTTTTTTTATTGCGTCCCAAGCTACGCCACCAGAGTGATGTCCCGTCTTCAACAACCCGCCACCCGCGAATAGGATCCCCGGTTTTCGGTGGTTCAATCTTGATAACTTCAGCACCAAAGTAAGCCAGCATACAACCAGCAAAAGGTCCTGCCAGCAGTTGACCAATTTCAATAACGCGAATGCCATCGAGCGGACGGCGAGAGGTTGCTGTCATGATGAAACGCCCAAAATTATTTTATTGTTAGTTGAACAACACAATCTTGCCGATGTGTTGACTCGACTCCATCAACCGATGTGCCATAGTGGCTTGCGCCATAGGGAAACTTGTCGCAATCACTGGTTTGATATTTTTCTTTTCGATTAACGGCCATACGAATTCAAGTAACTCGCGCGCAATAGTGTTTTTTACAGCGGGCGACTGCGCTCGCAAAGTGGAGCCTGTCAACGTGAGCCGTTTTAGCATCACCGGCATAAAATCCACTGTGGCTTTGCTGCCATTGAGGTAGGCAATGTTGACGATCCGTCCGTCATGCGCAGCGGCGGCGATATTGCGTTGAATATAATCACTGCCAACCATATCGAGAATCACATCAACACCGCGTCCGTTCGTCAATTGCTTGATCTCATCAACAAAATCCGCAACGCGATAATTGATCGCTTTACTGGCCCCCAGTTGTTCGCAGGCGGTGCATTTTTCTGCACTGCCTGCGGTTGCAAAAACCTGGATACCTTTTGCATGGGCCAATTGAATCGCCGTGGTGCCAATGCCGCTGCTGCCACCGTGTATCAATAACGTTTCGCCTTCCTTCAACTGCGCACGCTGGAACAGGTTGTGCCATACCGTGAAAAAGGTTTCCGGTAATGCAGCGGCTTCCAGCGGTGACAGTGAAGTGGGAATGGGTAAACATTGCGCTTCGGGTGCGAGTACAAATTCTGCGTAACCGCCACCGTTTACCAACGCACAAACCTTGTCTCCCACTCTCCACCGCGTAGCGCCTTCACCGCAGGCGACTATCTCGCCGGCAACTTCCAAGCCCAGTATAGGCGATGCATCCCGGGGAGGCGGATATAAACCCTGGCGCTGCAAAATATCCGGGCGATTGACCCCGGCGGCGGCAACACGAATCAATACCTCTCCGGCGGCCGGCGCGGGCGTGGGCATATCGCTTAACTGTAAAACATCGGCATTGCCGGGGTTTTGGAAGTGGATGTATTTCATAGCGATTTTGTTGGGTTCTTTGATTCGGCGGTTGTTTGTCGGATTACGCCTTTGGCTAATCCGACCCACGGTTTGCGCAACATTCAGGGTTCGAGGCGTTCGATGGTCCAGCTATTGTCGGCTTGACGGGTGTATTGAAAACGGTCGTGCAAACGATGGGCGCCACCTTGCCAAAATTCAACTTGCTGCGGTTTAACGCGATAGCCGCCCCAAAAATCCGGCAAAGGAATTTCGCCTTTACCAAACTTATTTTTCATCGCTTCAAACTGTTGTAGTAAGAGCGCGCGCGAAGAGATGGGTCGGCTTTGTTGTGACGCCCAAGCCGCCAACTGGCTGTCGCGCGGACGACTGACAAAATATTTAAACGATTCCGCCGCGGAAAGCGGCTCAGCAAGACCGCAAACTTTCACTTGGCGTTCAAGACAATGCCAGGGAAAATGTAAACTGATGCGTGGATTCTGTTTTAATTCCTGCGCTTTGCGGCTACGCAGATTCGTATAAAACACAAATCCGCGTTGATCGAGACCTTTCAATAAAACGATACGTTGGGAAGGTTGACCATCAGCATCCACGGTCGCGACCGTCATGGCGTTGGGGTCGGGGATATTCGTAGCGATGATCTGTGTCATCCATCGCTCAAACTGCACAATCGGATCGTCGGCTAGTTGATCGCGATGCAATCCACCTTTGAGATATTCACGGCGCAAATTTTCCAGATTCACATCCATTACCTACCTGCCTCACTCTGAATGAAGCCAGCATAGTAATCGCCTTGGGTGGCAAATTCCAATCGGTGCCGCACAGAGACCTGTTCTGTTTCAGTAAAAATTATCACCTTCAATAAAACCGGGCGAACCCTTGCAAAAAGAAGAGCGCACCTTTGCAAGTGCGCCCAAAGGCTCGTCGATAGAACAAGGGTCAGGCAGTTAGCGCGGCTTTCACCATGGCGGCGTATTCAGGGTCGGCCTTATTCAGATAAGCCAACATCCGCGCCTGAATGGACGCGTTTGCCTGGGACAAACCGCCTGCAACATTGTTGGCCAACTGGCGCTTCTGATCCGCATTCATTACGCGGAACAGGTCGCCCGCCTGGGAGTAGTAATCCACGTCCGATTGGTCATAGGTAGTCACAGCTCCTTTTGATAAATGCAATGGCGGTTCCCGGTAGGCCGGATTCGGTGCAGGATCACCCTGCTCTGCCCGATCATTTGGATAATAGTTCGCGCCACTGGTCTGGATCTGGCTTCCGTTACTCATGGGACATCCAGCCATAAAGCCGTCCCGCTGGTAATGATTCACCGGGCAACGGGGCGCATTCACCGGGAGCTGATTAACGTTTACACCCACTCGGTAGCGGTGCGCGTCCTGGTAAGCCAGCAATCGGGCCTGCAACATCTTGTCCGGCGAGGCACCAGTTCCCGGTACCAGATTGCTCGGTGCAAAGGCCGCCTGTTCGGTTTCGGCAAAGTAATTCTGCACATTGCGGTTCAGTTCCAGCTGGCCGATCTCAATCAAGGGGTAATCCTTGTATGGCCACACTTTGGTCAAGTCAAACGGATTCAGGTGGTACTTCTCCGCATCGGCATCCGGCATGATCTGGATCTTCACGGTCCAGCCCGGGAAATCTCCGCGATCAATGGCATCCACCAGATCTTTCTGCGCACCAAAGGGCGGCAACTTGGCCGCTTCCTCATCAGTCAGGGTTTTAATGCCTTGGTTGGTTTTAAAGTGCCATTTCACCCAGTAGCGCTCACCTTTGGCATTCCACAGGCTCAAGGTGTGCGAGCCAAAGCCGTGCATGTGACGGTAAGACGCCGGGATACCCCGATCAGACATCAGGATGGTCATCTGATGCAGTGATTGTGGATGGTTAGCCCAGAATTCAAAGGCCGCCGCCGGGTCGGGCACGTTGGTGCGCGGGTTTTTCTTCTGGGAGTGAATAAAATCCGGAAATTTGATCGGGTCATTCAAAAAGAACACCGGTGTGTTGTTGCCCACGATGTCGTAATTGCCCTGACGGGTATAAAACTTCACTGCAAAACCGCGCGGGTCACGGGCGTAATCGCTGGAATCCTGGCCACCACCCACAGTGGAGAAACGCAGGAAAACTTCCGTTTTCTCGCCGATCTTCTGCAAGAAGTCCGCGATGCTGTAGTCGCTCAAACTCTTGGTCAGCGTAAATTGGCCGTAGGCACCGGTCCCCCGGGCATGCACCACACGCTCAGGAATGCGTTCGCGGTTAAAGTGTGCGAGCTTTTCGAATAAATAGTGATTATCAAAAGTTAATGGTCCACGTTCACCCGCGCTGATGCTGTTGTTGTCATCGGCCACGGGGGCGCCTGAAGAAGTAGTTAAAGTCGTTTTACTCATGGTCATACCCTTACGGTTGCCTGTATTGATGAATTCATAGTCGCCTGCGTTGCTAACAGATTTGTGTCTGACGAACTCATCCTACGGTCTGGGTGACATTTATAAAAATTAATAATAGGTATAGTTTAGATAGTTTTTAACGATACTCCCTTATGAGAGATATCCAACATAAAAGGTATGGAAAGCCTCACACCACTGGCAAAAGCGGCTAAATCTTTATACGAACCTTGGGAAAGAAAAGTGAAAATATTGATCTGATGCACATGGATGACGATACTCTTGCCGTTATCCAGCTACACTTGCTGGCAGAGCCATACTATAATCATGGCGTGCAATTCATCACCATTGCGGTGCGGTGCGGTAATAGAAGCTTTCCATGACAGATAATAACCAATTGATTACAGGCGTGATCCTCGCCGGAGGCCTCGCCAAACGCATGGGAGGCGGGGATAAATGTCTTTTGCCCCTCGGTGGTAGAACGCTTCTGCAACGCAGTATCGAACGCGCCCAGCCCCAAGTCAGTGAGCTTATTCTTAATGCCAATGGCAACAGCCTGCGCTTTGCACGCAGCCGCTTGCCCGTTATTGCTGATCTGTTTGCCAATTTCCCTGGCCCACTCGCTGGTATCCACGCTGCGCTAACCTTTATGGATGAACGCAATCCGAATAACGAATGGCTCGCCAGCTTTGCCTGTGATACACCTTTTTTCCCGCGAGATATGGTGCAGCAACTCCTCGCTGCAGCCGGGGATTCACAATTGGTAGTCGCCCGCTCTAATGGTCGCGTGCATCCGATATTTGCGCTGTGGCATGCCTCCATGCTGGGCAAAGTTGAACACCGACTGCAAAAAGGCGATACACCGCGTCTGCAGGAGTGGGTCGAAGATTTTGCCCCCGTGTATGTCGATTTTTCCGCAACGGGCCACGATCCTTTTTTTAATATCAATACCCCGCAGGATTTGTATAGCGCAGAAGCGCAATTGGTCCATGTTCAGTAAGGACAATATAAAACTGCTAGCCAATTTCTGACTGACAGGTGCCATTAATTCCGTTAGAATCGCGCCCGTTTTTATCTGCCCGCCATTGGCACTCGCTTTTAAAGAGATTTTATTCATGCCGGCTGTTACTCCGCCCTAAGCTGTTCTGCACTCCCTTCTTGTCATCGCCCGGTTATAGGCCGTGCGTATTGTCTTTTGTCATTCTAAAAATCTGATTACTGCCTGACGTTCCCTCGCGCCGGATTTTTCTTTCGTCAAGCGTGTTTTGTGCAGCGTAGGCAGTGAAGAGGCTGAATTACTTTTTCTGGATACTGTTGTATGTCTACTGTTCTATCAAATACCTGGTTTTCTAATATCCGTGGCGATCTGCTCGCCGGTATCGTGGTTGCCCTGGCCCTGATTCCCGAGGCTATCGCATTTTCTATCATCGCCGGCGTCGACCCTAAAGTCGGCCTTTATGCGTCCTTCTGTATTGCGGTGGTTACCGCCTTTGTCGGTGGTCGACCCGGCATGATTTCAGCCGCGACCGGCGCCATGGCGCTGGTTATGGTGACACTGGTGAAAGAGCACGGGCTGCAATACTTGCTCGCCGCCACCTTACTGACCGGAGTACTGCAAATTATTGCTGGCGCACTGAAATTGGGCGTCTTGATGCGCTTCGTTTCTCGCTCGGTTGTTACCGGGTTTGTTAATGCGCTGGCCATCCTGATTTTTCTCGCGCAATTACCGGAAATTACCGGTGAGAATGCGACTATGCTGGTTTACATCATGCTCGCGGCCGGTCTGGTGATTATTTATGGCTTTCCTTACATTACCAAAGCCGTTCCGTCACCGCTGGTGTGTATCGTCGTACTCACTGGCGTCGCCATGTATTTTGGCCTGGATATTCGCAGCGTCGGCGATATGGGTGAACTGCCCGATAGCTTGCCGGTATTTTTACTGCCCGATGTACCACTTACCTGGGAAACGCTCACCATCATCTTTCCTTTTTCCATAACCCTCGCGGTGGTGGGTCTGCTGGAATCCATGATGACTGCCACGATTGTGGATGATCTAACCGATACATCCAGCAATAAAAACCGTGAGTGTGTGGGTCAGGGTGTGGCGAATATCGGTTCCGGTTTGCTGGGCGGCATGGCCGGTTGTGCGATGATCGGACAATCGGTGATCAATGTAAAATCCGGCGGACGTCAGCGGCTATCTACCTTCACCGCTGGCGTGCTGTTGTTGATTATGGTGGTTTTTCTGGATGAATGGGTTGCCCGGATTCCTATGGCCGCATTGGTCGCGGTGATGATTATGGTGTCCATCGGCACCTTCAGTTGGTCGTCTCTTAACAACCTGCGCGCGCATCCTAAAAGTTCGAGCATTGTGATGGTTGCCACTGTTGTTGTCGTCGTCATGACCCATGATCTCGCGCAAGGTGTGCTAGTGGGTGTTTTGTTGAGCGCGTTATTTTTTGCCCGCAAGGTTGGCGATATTTTGTATGTTGGCTCCAGCCTGTCAGAAGACGGCAACCAACGGACCTATCAGATTATCGGGCAGGTATTTTTTACATCGGCTGACCAATTCGTTAGCGGCTTCGATTTCAAGGAAGCCATTGATAAAGTCACCATCGATTTACACCGCGCCCATTTCTGGGATATCACGGCAATCAGTGCTCTGGATAAAGTCGTTATAAAATTTCGCCGCGAAGGCACTGACGTCGAAATCACTGGTCTGAATGAAGCCAGTGCGACCTTGGTGGACCGCTTTGCGGTTCACGACAAGCCCGACGCTATTGAACGCCTGATGGGCCATTAAAAAGGATAAAAATCATGTCTGTGAATGTTATTGCTTGTATAGACGACTCCCGTTATGCCGAAGCCGTGTGCGATTATGCAGCTTGGTCCGTCCAACGGATGGCTGCACCCCTGATTTTATTGCACGCCCTTGACGAACCTCACGGTGAAGGACGCAAAAACCTGAGCGGCAGTATTGGTTTTGGGGCGCAGGAGGCACTCCTTCAAGAGCTGGCGCAGCTTGATGAAAAGCGGGCAAAAATTGCCATGGAACAAGGTAAACATTTATTGGCTGCAGCCGGGGAACGAATTCTGGCGTTAGGCATCCAGAACATAGAAACCCGTCAACGCCACGGTGATTTACTCAGTACGTTAAAAGATATTGAAGAAGAAATCCGCATGCTGGTGATTGGCAAGCGCGGTGCCGACACCGAATCTGCTCACGGACATATCGGCACCCATGTGGAAAATGTGATTCGTGCGTTGCATAAACCCATTTTGATTGCGCAACAAACATT
>CAMPIG010000178.1 GCA_946886255.1 uncultured Cellvibrio sp.
GCTACAACCTTAACCCGGCTCCAGCGGACAACACCGGCATGCCGAGTAAAGCAGTGGACATTGCCAGCAAGATCAATTTGGGCTGGAACATCGGCAATACATTGGAAGCCATCGGTGGTGAAACCGCCTGGGGCAACCCGATGGTGACGAATAAGCTGATCCAACTGGTAAAAAATAACGGGTTCGAGGCAATCAGGATACCGGTGTCCTGGAATCAATATGCCAACCAGGAAACGGCAGAGATAAGCGCGATCTGGCTCGACAGGGTGAAGGACGTTGTACAGCTTTGCGTCGACAACGGTGTTTACGTGATCGTTAATATTCATTGGGACGGAGGGTGGCTGGAAAATAATGTCACGTCAGATAAGCAGGCCGCCAATGTCGCCAAACAAAAAGCATTTTGGGAGCAAATTGCGACCCATCTGCGCGAATTTGATGAGCACGTTATGTTTGCTGGCACCAATGAGCCCAATGTGGATACAGCGGAACAAATGGACGTGTTACTCGCCTATCACCAAACCTTTATTAATGCGGTGCGAGCGACAGGTGGCCGAAACGCCTATCGGGTTTTGATTGTACAAGGGCCTGCGACCGACATTGAAAAGACCCATAAGCTGTGGACACAGATGCCTGACGACTCCGTCGCTGATCGTCTGATGGCCGAAGTGCATTTTTATACCCCCTTTAATTTCACCTTAATGCGCGAAGACGCGAGTTGGGGGAAGCAGTTTTATTATTGGGGTGAAGATTTCCATTCATTAACCGATACCGAACACAACCCCACCTGGGGCGAAGAGCCCTTTGTAACTGACCTATTTGAGCTTATGCAACAACAATTTGTTGCGCAGGGCATTCCAGTCATTCTTGGTGAGTTTGGCGCTATGCGTCGCGATAATCTTGCTGGCAAAGCACTCGAATTGCATCTGGCGTCACGTGCGCACTACCTCAAATATGTCACGCAGGAAGCAGTGGATAAGGGGCTCATCCCATTCTATTGGGATAGTGGAGCATTAAATAATTTTGGGTCGGGAATTTTTAATCGCCACGAAAACACCGTTTTTGATCAGCAGGCACTTGATGGTTTGTTGCAAGGTGCAGGAAAACAATAACATTATTTTAGCTAACCAATTGATGGGAAATATATGCAAACTGTTACAGAAATTGTCAATAACCATTTGCTTAAATCATTTTTCCTGGTGGACGTAATAGAGTGTACCGCTAAAAAAGTTGCTTTCGGCCTGACGCCACAAGCCAATCTTTTTAACAAGGAGATTCAAGGCATGTTTGGTTGTGTCTTCGACTGTGCGGCACGCTCTGTCGGGTATGCAAGCATAGGTCAATGTGTTTTGTCAGAGTGCGAGATGACCGTGCATTCATTACCATCATCGCCCGAGTTGATTGTGAAAGCCCGTATTGCCTCCGCTCATGCGCTGCACGCTATTTACTGCTCGGAAATTTACAGCATGAAAGGTCGCCGTAAAATTCTGATAGCGGAATCCCAGGGTACCTTGTCAAAAACCACACCCATAGACCCGTCTTGATAACTTTTTAGCTTTTGATTTTATAAATATTGGGATGTTTTATTTATGCCAGAAGTAACACGTAGAACATTGTTTAAAGCATGTCTGGCGGGGGCGGCGGCATCTCCGTTAGCACTCTTGGGCAATCCACAACCGAAAGCTATAGATCAATGCGAGCGTGCAGCATTGCAATGGAAAACAGGAATAGAAGGGCAACGCAAAGCGGATTTAGAAAACGGTACATACCTCAATCCCATTATTGCTGGTGATCGCCCCGATCCCACCATCCTGAAAGACGGCGGTGATTATTACATGACGTTCTCGTCATTTAATTCGTACCCGGGCATCGTGATATGGCACTCAACGGATCTGGTGAATTGGACCCCCATCGGCGCTGCGTTAACCCGCAATATCGGCACGGTGTGGGCGCTGGATCTCTGTAAATTTGGCGACCGTTATTACATTTACATTCCGGCTCTCACTGAAGGTAAACCCTGGTCGATTTATGCCATTTGGGCGGATGATATCAACGGCCCCTGGAGTGATCCGGTTGACTTGAAGGTTACCGGCTGCATTGACCCGGGCCATATAGTCGGCGAAGACGGAAAGCGCTATTTGTTTGTAAATGGTATTCGCAAAATCCGTTTAACCGATGATGGTCTCGCCACCGATGGTGAGCTTGAACCGGCCTATGATCCCTGGCGTTATCCCGATCACTGGATTGTAGAAAACTTCGCCCCCGAAGGCCCTAAATTATTGCGCAGGGGAGAATGGTTTTATCTGGTAACGGCTGTTGGCGGCACTGCCGGTCCGGTTACGGGCCATATGGTTATTGCAGCGCGCTCCCGCTCCATTCACGGCCCTTGGGAACACTGTCCGTACAATCCGTTGGTGCGCACTTTGTCAGATGCAGAACCTTGGTGGTCGAGAGGCCACGCCACCTTGGTGGAAGGTCTGGCAGGTGATTGGTGGATGGTGTATCACGGCTATGAAAATGGTTTCAGAACCTTGGGGCGGCAAGCCTTGCTCGAACCTGTTGAGTGGACTGAAGATGGCTGGTTTCGTGCAAAAGGCGGCGATCTTTCATTACCTATGCGTAAACCTTCGAAGGGAAAATCCGGACCCAATGGCGCTGCGCTGTCCGATGATTTCTCCACTAATAAGTTCGGTACACAATGGTGTTTCCACAATCCCGGCGAAGATGAAATGGCGCGCGTAGCGTATCGCGAAAACGCTTTGGAGCTGCTCGCAAAAGGCCGTTCTCCCATCGATAGTGCGCCATTAACCTGCGGGGTCGTCGACCGTGCTTATCAGGTGGAAGTGAGTTTGATGCTTACCGGAAGTGCCGAGGCGGGTTTGTTGCTTTTTTACAACCACAACGCATTTGTGGGTATGGGTTTTACCGCTGATGCGCTTAAAAGTTTTCAATACGCAGAGGAGCAATCCTGGGCGCGAATACCCATAGAAACCCGCCGTTTACGTCTGCGTATTACCAACGATCATCACGTTATCACGTACGAATATTCGCAGGACGCGGGCCGCAGCTGGACGCGCCATCCAACACGCATGGAAGTATCCGGTTTGAATCATAATGTGTTTGGGGGTTTTTTAAGCCTTAAAGTGGGCATCTATTGTGCTGGCAGTGGCAAAGTACAGCTGCGCGATTTTCAGTATCGTGCGCTGGGTGATGTCAAAAAAGTGTAAGCAATCCCTGGCAGCTCACCAATAAGTGCTTGCTAATGTGCTCGCCGAAGCAAGTGCTCGACAGCGAAACCTGTCGAGCAGTTCGCTTCCCTGAATAGCTTATAACTTTCTCATCAATATTCTGACAACAAGTCAATCAGGTCTTGCTTGCTCATCTTCCCGGCATGCTCAATTCCGAATTCCGTAGCCTTTTGATCCAGATCGTAGCGCGACCACTTTTCATAACGGGAATATTTGCTGTGATGGCGAGTGGAAGCCGGATCTGCCTTGACGGAAAACTTTTTGCGATACATCCGTTGCATGCGTTGGGATTTATAGTTGTCGCCATCGTCAAGATGGTTTTGATGATGAACAGCCATTTACAATCTCCTGAATTATTATCATGTTGATCATAGCGAGGCGGATGGCGATCAAAGTTGTCGCCGCCCACCGGTAACACCGTAAATTTCACCCGTTATATAGCTCGCATCTTCCGACGCCAGGAATACATAGATTGGCGCCAGTTCTGCCGGCTGAGCCGGGCGTTCGAACAGCGTGTTGGAACCAAAGGTTTTCACTTTTTCTTCCGGCATGGTGGAAGGAATGAGCGGTGTCCACACAGGTCCAGGTGCAACGGCATTCACGCGAATACCCTTTTTTATGGCTTCTTCAGCCAGCGACAGCGTGAAGTTGGCGATTGCCGCTTTGGTTGCAGCATAAGGCGCCAGGTTCGCACTGGGCGAAAATGCCTGGATCGAGGTTGTGTTGATGATCGAGCCACCAGTGGACATGAATTTCAATGCGTAACGCGAAAAGAAAAAGAAGGATTCGATGTTAGTGCGAAACGTGTAATCAATGTCTTCGTCGGGAATGTCTTCAATGGATGAGTAGGTTTTTTGAAAAGCGGCGTTGTTGATTAATATATCCAGCCGGCCAAAACGTTCAAGGCAATCGTCTATCACGCGTTCGCAAGCGGCGCGATCTGCCTGGTTCATCTTGATTGACATCACCTCCACACCACAATGTCGAACAAGTTGTTCCGTTTCCCGCGCATCTTTTTCTTCTTCAAGATAAGTGAACACGACATGCGCACCTTCGCGCGCATACGCCACGGCGATAGCGCGGCCTATGCCGCTGTCACCGCCGGTAATAATAGCGACAGCGCCATTCAGCTTTTTATTGCCATGGTAACTTTGTTCGCCATGATCCGCTGGTGGGTCCATCTCATGTTCGGTGCCGGGAATTGGCTGTGGCTCAGCAGGAAAATTGGGGGTAGGGTATTTGGTACGCGGATCAATAAAGACGCTGTTCATAGGTAGCTCCATGAAGTAGGACATTGTATGCAGACCGTTGTAAACCTTGCAATGTTATTTTCGCTCTTACAGCAGTTGGCACGGGTTGCAACGATATCTTCCCAAGTAGGTTGTTATTCTGATTACAGCAAAAACCGGTCCACTATCTCTTAAATTTTTTTCCTGTCGTTCCTATTATGTAGATCGGATATGTAGGTCGGATTAGCGCAGCGTAATCCGACACTAAGGAACCTTTAACCACTGTTGTTAGTATCTTGTGACAGCACTGTCGGATTACGCTGCGCTAATCCGACCTACGTAACAATACGTTTGGGCGTGAAGGCGGCGAGTTCATCCAGGGCAAAAGCGGATGGTTCGGCTCCGGCTTCACAAAGATATATTTCATGGCCTATTTTTTTTATATTACCGAAACCTGCTGCGCGCAACATAGCTTCTATAGCGGCATGATTGGGTGCCCACCAATTAGTAGGATCATCCTCAACACGGTGCTCAATAAATGCCATCTTCGGCCAACCGGGGTGGTTCATGACCTCGCGTTGCGGCAACGTGTAGTTTTGTTCAGCAGGAAATACTTCCTCGCCCGGCATGGTCATGGTTTGAAAAATCATTCGGCCTTTACACCGCTGGCGAACAATATCCAAGGCCAGTAACGGGTGGCGCAAATGGTAGAGCACACCCATAAACCAAATCAGGTCATATTGCCCATCATCGCGGATCAAGTCATAGACGGTACTTTTGCGAAATGTAATCTGCTGGCTGAAATTCAAGGTGTCTGCTGCCCACGATGCTTGCTGCAAATAGTGTTCATCAATATCGATGGCTGTCACTTGCGCACCACGCTTGGCCAGTTCAAAACTGTAGTAGCCAGCGTTGCAGCCAATATCTAACGCCTTGATGCCGTTCAAATTCGACGGTAACCAGGGAGATATTTCTTCCCATTTATAACGTGGAAAATCTCCCAGAAAATGATCCGGTGCTGTTTGTGTTCCATCGGGCAAATGCAAGTTATGAAACCAAGGTTGCAAGGCTTTTACTTGTGCAGCAATGGCGGCTTCGGGCATAAAGTTTTTCTCCTGGTTAAAGGTTCCTGGATATTGCAGGAAAATCTATAACGCATGGGCCAGCACGGGTCTAAAGGCTTCTTCCCAATATTGTTCCAGCTCAGCAGCACGATGCGCGGAGGTATGGGAACGCAATACCTTCTGTTGTGCCCGCCGCGCAATTGCTATCCGTTCCACATCAGGCATATGCAGATAATCCAGTACGTCCTGGCAATCGCGCGCCACGAGAATTTCCTTACCGAAGCTAAATAAGCTATCCAGCCCAGCCCACTCGTCACTAATAATCGGCGTGCCGCACGCGGCTGCTTCGAATAACCTGACGCTGGGAGAATAACCCGCTTCAATCATGTCTTTGCGGGTGATATTCAGCGTAAATTTTTGCGTTTGATAAAACTGGCGATGCCGATGTGGTGGAATATGCTCGACATAGGTCACATTGTCGGGCCAGTAAATGGTTGGGGGATACTGCGCACCGGCAACGCAATATTGCAATTTGCGTTCAGTAATAGCTGGTTCCAGGAGGAATTTATTCAATGTCGGTTGACGATCTTCGCTATAGGTTCCCAGATAGCCCAACGCATATTCATATTGGTGGTCTTCTTCCGGGTTGGGATAATACAGGTCAGGATCAACCGAACAATACAGTGCGCGTGCACGTTGTGCGCCCCAGGTTTCTTCCAATATCTGCAACACCGGTCCGCCACTGAATGAAAGATAAAGATCAAAGGTGGGGATCATGGCCGGTGTCAGATATTCGTAATCACCTCGCTGCAATTTGGCGAGTGTTACCGGTGTATCGATATCATAAAAAGCAAAGCACGCTGAGGAGAGCGAGCGAATGCGATTGGCCAGCACTTCGGAGTCTGCAACGTAAGAACCCAGGATCACCAGGTCGGCTTGTGCTAATTTGAGTCGATAATCTTCAATTTCGACGATGGAATGATACAAAATCGTTTCACAAAATGAAGGATTTGGCAGATCGCGATGTTGTTTATACCAAGGCACATCCTTTTCAAAAAAAGTTATCTTGTGGCCACGATTGGCCAGCGCCTTTATCAGGCTGCGATAGGTTGTTGCATGGCCATTGCCCCAGGATGATGTAATGGACAAACCAAAAATAACAATATTTAGTGCTTTCATGACGCGGTGTCCTATGCAATGGCTGCTGATGGATAATCTTCATTCATAAGTGCTTCAAATTCGGTAGCGCGGTGCTGGTAGGTATGTTCAGCGAGCATGCGTTCCCGTGCAGCAGCACCGATTTTTTTGGCTTTTTCGGGCGTCAGGTTGCGCAAGTGCTGAACAACATCATCACCGCTGGTTGCCACCAGGACCTCTTTGTCTGGTTCAAGGAATTGCTCCACGCCTTCCCAGTGATCCATGATCAGGCAAGCTCCGGCGCCAGCTGCTTCAAACACCCGCGTCGGCGGTGAAAATCCGTTGCGTGCCATGCTGTCGCGATTGATGTTAAGTACTGCCAGAGCGCTACAATTAAATTGGTTGTGGTCCCGCGTATAAACATGGCCGAGATAGTCAAGGTTGGGAAACTGGGGTGAAAAGCTGTCCCAACCGCTGCCGCCCAGGATAAATTTTTGATCGGGTAAAGCCGATACGGCATTAAAAAAGAATTCCTGTACGCGGGCTTCACGATCCGGTAAACGGTTACCCAGGAAGCTCAGGGTTGAGCTGAATTTTTCATCGGCGATGACAGGGTGGTGGATATCCGGATCCAAGGCATTGTAAATCGGCTGGCAATGTTGGGCTCCGAGTTCATGGTAAGCATCTATTACTGGTTGGCCACCACCGTAGGTGAGGACAAAGTCGTAGTGGGGAATCAATGCGCGAAATGGATCTTGTGGGTCATTGTGAATGCGTTCAAGGGTTGCTGGCGCATCCACATCCCAAAAAATTTTAATCAGGTTGGGCGTATCCTGGTAATGCGCAATAAATTCCCGTTCCAGCCATTCATCCAAAACACCGACACCACTGGCTTTCACAATCACATCAACATTACTGGCGGAATTCAATGCTTCTCTTGCACTGCTTTCGTCGGGTTGATAAACGACAACCTTGGCCCAATCGGGATCATCGATATCCCGATGTTTCTGCCGCTCAAACGCATCAGGCTCATAAAAAGTGATCTCGTGGCCACGTTGGGCCAACGCTTTAATGATGCCGCGATAATAAGTAGCAGCACCATTCCAATAGGATGAAACCAGGCTTGAGCCAAAGAACGCAACCTTCAATGGTTGATGTCGATACATGCTTTATCTCCCCATACTTTGTTGCTGTGCGGTGGTATGGGAATAGGTCATTGCTGTCCCCACACCTAATTCGCCGATCAAGGTAAGTAATTGATCAACGCGATGACCACAGGTGTGTTTGGATAAAATGGTGCTACGCGCCTGGTTGGCAAGATCGCGCGCGAAATCCTTGTCATTGAGGATGGTGTGCAAATGTTTTTCCATCTGTTCGGTGTTGCGCGCGACAAGAAAATCTTTTCCCGGTGTAAAAAGATTTTCACTGTCTTGCCAAGGCGCGGAAATAAGGGGAATACCGCACGCCATTGCTTCAAAGGGTCGTATCGTGGGAATGCCGGGTAAGGTTTCAGCGTAAAACCGGCGCGGCACATGTACGGTGACTGAGTGATTGGCAAATACCTTGGGCGCGTGAAAGTTAGGCAACCATCCGCAATGGGAGATACCATCTGCTTCCAATTGATCCAGGACCAGCTGTGGATAACGTACACCGTAAATATGTGCGTGTAATTCCAGATTGCGAATCGGTTCAAACAGAAAAGTTTCCAGTTCGCGGGTTCGTTCATCGTCGCCCCAGTTGCCAATCCACACCACATCGCCAGAGGGAAAATCAAGGGAGGGCTCGCGCGGATAAAAGACACGAATATCCGCCGCTTCATGCCAGGTCCACACAGATTGACTCCAGCCATGGGCGTGATACACATTAGTCAGTATCTCGCCGAACGCGAGAATGCCATCGTAATGTTCGAGATTAAAACGCTTGATCCATTCAGGGTCACTGACCGCGCGATGATGCGTGTCATGAAACAACAAGACAAAAGGTTGCCCGCGATTGCTGCCGTATTGGATGCGATTGCGCAACTCACCAAACGCATTGACCAGCCAGGGTTCATTCCACTCATGCACAATAACAACATCGGAATCTTCGGCAACTTGTTCAAGGTCCAGCGTGTCTTGCGCATAGAATCGGCTGCGAAGCTGGAGGTGCGGATAAGCTTGATGGAAGGCTGTGATGGGTTGGAGTCCTTGTTCTTCTATCAGGCTTGCTTTGCTCCACCCGTTTGCCGGCTCGTATACCTGGACATCGTGGCCGCGCTCAAGCAATTCGCTGACAATACCCCGCAGAAAATGAGCATTGCCATGATTCCAATCGGACACTAATGAATGATAAAACAAGCTGAATT
>CAMPIG010000179.1 GCA_946886255.1 uncultured Cellvibrio sp.
CCCAATTGCTGCAGTATCTCCGCAGCGGCCTGCATGGTGGCCCAGTCACTGCGGGAACCCATAATAACGGCGACTTTGTTGCTCATAATGCGCGGTCCAGATCGGAAAAAAGCGCGCATATTAACACATCACGGACATTATCCACAGGGCGCGATTGGGCTTGTCCTCACACTCATCCTTGAGCTCTTCCCGGTCCTTGGCTGGTGTAATTCCGAGATCTAATAATCTTCCGTGCTGCCCTCAACATCACTTTTCTCAGTGATTCCTTTCTCGTATTCCGCTTCAGTCAGCATGTCGTCGCCATTGGTATCCCAAACCGTAAACTTTTTTTCGCTCAAGCCGTGATACAAGGCTTCGCTTTCGCTGATGGATCCATCCTTATTAACATCCAGCACATTAAAGCTGGGCGCCTGTGGACCTTGCGCTGCACCGGGCTGCGCAGGATCGTTTGCTAAAACCAGGGCAGATGAGGCCAGCAAGGCACCGGCAAAAAATATAGAGAGTTTTTTCATCATTACATCCTCAATCAATACATTATTTGACGGGGAGGTTATTGCAGGCCCTATGCCAACATTATTTTTTGAAGCGTAAGTTATTGGTAGCGAACATTTTTTTTGAAAATGTTCTTTTCTTTGTGTGGTGAAGCGTTGGTGAAAATAGGTATTTTTTTACAGGAAATTGTAATTTTTATAGATTTTTAGCGAAGGCGCTACGTTGGGTGATGCTTTACTCGTATAAATAACAACAGGCGTAGGTGCTGCCACCTACGCCTGTTGTTATTGCCGTGCAGTTTTATCAGTTAATCTCACCATGTCATTCATCACACCATCCAGTCCTCCATAAACGTTCAGTGTGTTGATGCGCGCAGTGATCTTCTCCAGAACCTCCAGTTCTTTTAGGCGCAACAGAATCGGATTTCCTTCCATGACCTTGGCGGTGTTATGCAAGGAGCGCGTTGCCTGAGTTTCTTCCTGGCGTTTGATCAAGTTTGCCTCAGCCAGTTTCTGTGCTTCGACGACCTGGGTCAGTATCGATTTCATTTCGCCAGGTAAGACAATGTCTCTTGCGCCTACCGCCTTCAGGAGCAAACCGTAAGTAGATACCTTGGTCGACACCAATTCCAGCAGCTGTTGGTTCAGCGAGTTTTTATCGACTAGCAGCTCATCCAATGTTTGCGTGCCGACGATAGCGCGTAACGCCAGTTGCAGTTCTCGATAAAGATAGTCCTTCGCATCAGCGAGTGCCGTTTTGGCAATTTCCGGCTCAACGATTTGCCACATGACTGACAGATTGATCCGCAAGCTAACACGATCCTTGGTTAAAATTTCCTGGCCATTCACTTCCATGTTTTGTAAGCGCAAATCCAGTTGCTTAACCTCAATGACACGATTGAATTTCCACCACATATGTAGGCCCGGTTCAATCTTGCCGACGGTTTTTCCGTTAACTTCGAGAAAGCCAATATGGCCTTCAGCAACATTGACCACGGCAATAGATGTCAGAGCAGAACGGCTTAGTAACGTGTCCCGTGCCGATGACAAGACCCGCATCAATTTCTCGCTAATAGAAAAATTATCGCTGATATCGAGTTTCACAAGTTCAATATCGTGCTGGGTTTTCCAATAGGCACCGCGCTGGCCCGGAGCTTTAACTTCCCGTAATACGCCTTGCTGATAGACCAACCCCACTTCATGCTCACCGGTTTCCCAGCGTTGTACATGGGCAGCAAAGGCATCCGGATGTAGCTCCGCCATCAGCAGTACATCTTTATGGATGCCATCCTGCAGAGTGCTTTGAATGTTGTGGTTTTGCACCTGATATTGATTGCGCCAATCCCAAAGTTTATACACACCTGGCATCAGCACCTTTTCAAATTGCTGGTCTTTGAAGAGCAAACCTTTTTGTGCTTCGGTAATAATGATTTTCTTTAGATATTTCATGTCGAGTCCTTGTTGTTAAAGAGGCAGAATCTCCGCAACCTTTCGGCTTTAATTGTTATGACACCTGGGCATGGCGCCTCGAAAACCGCACGACGCACCTGCGCAGCTGCCAGACCTCAACTAAAGGCGATGCAGTTGCTTGCATGCGATGAGTCACTCCTTTTTTGATCCTTCACTGAGTGTTCTTCCCTGAAAAATCCTTCTGCTTTCATCATTTGCATGGAGATCTGCCGATGCCCTTGCGGGCGGCTACGTATTGCTACCAGGAAATGGTAGTGCTAGCCGGAGTCGAACCGGCGACCGTCTCATTAACAGTGAGATGCTCTATCCACTTGAGCTATAGCAATGTTCTGTCGACTGGATTCGAACCAGCGGCACACTGTAAAAACAGTTGCTCTACCAAGCTGAGCTACGACAGTTATTTGGTTCTGTTTGACCGCGATACACACGTCGACCAATGGCGGGTGTGTCAGGCAGATGATATGAGTCTGCTCCGCTGCGTCCAAACAGTGGTGTGATGAGGTTAGTCATCACGCCGCACCAAATTCTTTTAAACGGAAATTAGTGATGAATAAATTCCGTTATAAATACATTTCATAACAGGCTGCGCGTTAGCCTTTCACGCACAGTACCTGCTTTAATGTGTGCACAATCTCAACCAGATCGGATTGTGCATCCATGACTTTTTCAATCGGCTTGTAAGCTGACGGTGTTTCATCGATCACATCTTCATCTTTACGACATTCCACTCCCGCTGTCGCTGATAAATGTTCGTCCATCGATACGCGACGCTTTGCTTCGGTACGTGACATCACGCGTCCTGCTCCGTGGCTACAGCTGCAAAAACTGTCTTCGTTACCCAGTCCTCGCACGATGAAAGAACGCGCGCCCATGCTCCCCGGAATAATGCCCATCTCGCCTTTGCGCGCGCTTACAGCGCCTTTGCGGGTAACCCATACATCTTTGCCATAATGGTGTTCACGGCTGATGTAGTTGTGGTGGCAGTTCACTGCTTCCACGTGCGATTCAAACGGAATACCAATAACTTCGCGCATGGCTTGTAGCGTACGTGCCATCATCACTTCGCGATTGATGCGCGCAAAATCCTGAGCCCATGCAACGGCACTGACATAATGATGAAAATGATCGCTACCTTCCGGCAAATAGGCCAAATCCTTATCTGGCAATTGAATGAACCAACGCTCCATATCTTTTTTTGCCTGTTCAATAAAATGGGTACCAATCCGGTTGCCCACGCCACGTGATCCGCTATGCAGCATCACCCACACGGCATCCGCTTCGTCGAGGCAAATTTCAATAAAGTGGTTGCCCGTTCCTAGCGTTCCCAAATGATTAATGTTGTTGGTGTTCTTCAAAAACGGATGCTTCTCGCATAGCTGGTTGAATCCTTCGTGCAGCAGTTGCCAGGCGTTGGCCACGTCGTCGGGGACATTTGCCCAGCTGCCAGGGTCACGCGTGCTGCGCAATTGTTTGGCGCGACCGTGGGGTACACGCTTTTCAATCAGGCTGCGCAACGCAGCGAGCGAATCGGGCAATTGGGTGGCCGTCAGGCTGGTCTTGACGGCCATCATCCCGCAGCCCAGGTCTACCCCCACGGCGGCAGGAATCACCGCGCCAATAGTCGGAATGACGCTACCGATTGTTGCCCCTTTGCCCACATGCACATCGGGCATCACGGCAATCCATTTATGGATGAACGGCATCTGGGCCATGTTGCTCAGTTGCGCTTTGGCGTTTTCATCGAAGGGCACGCTGCGGGTCCAGGATTTAATCGGTGCCTGGCCTGGAGTATGTAAAACGTCGTAAGAG
This sequence comes from uncultured Cellvibrio sp., assembly GCA_946886255.1. Next base: position 3,771 of record CAMPIG010000179.1, read on the forward strand.
GTATCCATCGTATTTTCCCTGTAGCGTTTGATCGTTGTGGGAGGTATATAGCAAGGGAGTTGCCAACTTGGCTCACCGGTCCGCTAAAAAATTCCAAGTTATTGATTTTAAATAATAAATAAAAATTCTTGCGGTATTGTGGCGGTCGCCCTAGGATGTGCTGGGTTTAAAAAATTATCGAATTTGATAAGAGAGTATCTAAATGAATAATGTGGTGGTGGGAATTTTGGGCTCGCGTCTGGACCATGGTGGGCTGGGAAGAGGTCGCTGGGATCGCTGGCGGCCCAGTATTGCGGTGCTTATGCACTCCGAGTTGCCAATCGATGAATACATCCTTATCTACTTGACGGAAGATGAGGTTCTGGCAAATTTAACGATCCGTGATATGGCTGACATCTCGCCCAACACCAAGGTTACGTTGTATCCCTGGAGCTGTTCCGACCCGTGGGATTTTGAGCAAGTCTACAGCCAGTTACATGACTTTGCGCGTAGCCAGCATTTTGATGTGGAACAAAATAATTATTACGTTCATATCACGACGGGTACTCATGTTGCGCAGATCTGTTTGTACCTATTAACCGAGGCGCACTACCTTCCCGGCATGTTACTACAAGCATCGCCTGATCGTGAGGCGGGCACCAAGGGCACCTACCATATTATCGATCTGGACTTGTCGCGCTACGATCAGATTGCCTCACGTTTTGCCAAGGAAACCGAGGATGCCGTTACTTATTTAAAAAGCGGTATCCATACGCGCAGTCGTGCGTTTAATGAATTGATCTTGCAATTGGAGCGCATATCAATCAAATCTTCTGCACCTATTTTGTTGATCGGTGCAACCGGTGTTGGCAAATCGCAATTGGCAAAACGTATCTACGAGTTGAAGCGTCAGCGTGGGCAATTGACGGGTAACCTGGTTGAAGTGAATTGTGCGACATTGCGCGGTGATAACGCGATGTCAGCGTTATTCGGACACGTTAAAGGTGCTTTTACTGGAGCGCAATCCGCACGCACCGGGCTGCTGCGCGAGGCGCATCAAGGGTTGTTATTTCTGGATGAGATTGGTGAGCTTGGGTTGGATGAGCAGGCGATGTTGTTACGCGCGATCGAAGATAAAACATTTATGCCATTCGGTGGGGACCAGCTTGTCAGTAGTAATTTCCAACTAATTGCCGGTACGCATCGCAATTTGTTTGAATTGGTGCGACAAGGATTATTCCGTGAAGATTTGCTGGCCCGTATTAATTTATGGACTTACGAGCTGCCCTCATTGCGGGAGCGGATCGAAGATCTTGAGCCCAACATCGAACATGAGCTGCAAAACTTTACCCGCAAGGCAGGATACATGGTGAATTTTAATAAGGGCGCAAGAACCATGTACCTGACATTTGCCCATTCGGTGGATGCGCTATGGCGAGCTAATTTTCGTGATCTCAACTCCAGCATCACGCGCATGGCTACTCTGGCTGTAGGTGGGAGGATCACCGAGGATGTTGTATCAGCTGAAATCCAGCGCCTGCGTCAGGCATGGAAGGGCTTTGGTGGGTTTGATGAAGAAAAAAGTGAACACTTGGAATTGCTTTTGTCATCAGCAGCGCTGGAAGAATTGGATATGTTTGATCGCTTACATTTATCAGAAGTTATTCGTGTCTGTCAGCAAAGCCGTTCTATGGCGGATGCTGGTCGTAAGTTATTTAATGTGAGTCGCAATAAGAAGACCAGTATTAATGACTCTCACCGACTGAAGCAATATCTACAGAAGTTTGATCTGACTTTTCAGCAAGTTACTCAATCTGATTGATCGTTTTCATCGGTGCTGCTTTCCAATAACGCATACAGTTCTTTGCAGGTTTGATGGTCAAGCAAAGCATCGGTTTGTTTGGCTGTTTTTAGAATTAGCTTGCCAATTTTTTTGTCATTTGCGCTCCCATCAAGTAATGCATGCACTAAGGTATTGCTGGTTTTTATGGCTTCCTCCAGCTCTTCAATAAGTAAGCGGGCTTGTCGCAGAGTAATATTTGCCCGTTTGTTCATGTGGTTGTGCGATATGGCGTCAGAGGTAGATTGGTTTTCCGAATCTGATATAGACATTACATCATTTTTCATATTGAAAGCTGTGGCGCGACAGATGTCGCGATGTGGATAAAGCAAGATGGTTTTGTTCGTGGGCGGGAGTATGGGGCAGGTTTATTGCAGCTTGATGAATCCGCGAGGTTGTATCGATTTATCTAAAATCAGGTCGCGCTCATGCTCATGCGCGCGACCTTGTCGGTTATTCAGCCTGATAGGAATCGTCTTCCCCACCAAACGCTTTTAACAAAGCACTGATGAAGGTTTTCAATTCCAGTGTCATGATGGCAAAGTCAGCATCAAATTGCTCGGCTTTGCTTTCCGGGTTGCGGTCGTTGGTTTGTTCCTGAATTTTGTCTTCGAACTTCAGACGCTTGATAGCCAGTTGGTCGTCGATAATACAGTGAATGGCTTCTTTCCAGGTGATAGCCACTTTGTTCACAAACATGCCGCTATTCAAATGGCTGCGTATTTCATCGGCATACAAGTCCTGATTTTTACAGCGGATAACTCGGCCATCTTTACCGGCTTGTAGTTCACATTCCTCTCGTAGCTCAAACTCCGGTGGCAACTGCGCGTCGCGCAGCCAGTGGGTCATCACTTGGGTCGGAATATTTTTTGGCGTAATGGGGATTGCCCGCAAACTACCTAATGCTTCACGCAATGCACTCAATAAATCTTCGGCGCGTTTGGCGGATGAGGCATTCACAATAACTAACCCTTCCTGTACTGCGATATAAGCAAAATCCAGAGAGGATTTGGTAAAGGCTTTGGGCAAGAGCGAAAAGATAATTTCATCTTTTAATTTTTGTCGTTCCTTGCGTCCGACATTGCGCGATTCAGCTTCGCTGATGGCGATTGCTTTTTCTTCCACCTGTTCATTCACCACCGCAGCCGGCAGGATTTTCTCCTGCTTTTTGGCGCAGATCATGATGTAACCGCCTGCTGCGTGCACATATTCGCTGCCGTGCCTGCCCAAGGGCGGTACCCAGCCATAACGCATCATGTCGAGATTGCCGCAGGGATTAAAACAGTATTCACCCAAGCGCTCGTTAAGTTCTTCGGGTGAGAGTGTCCATTGTTCAGTGAGGCGATAGAGACGCAGATTTTTAATCCACATAATCAATCCGGGAAATAACGCTAAATCGCAGAATAAATATACTGCACGCACCGTCACCGGCAATGTCGGTTAAGGGCGTGCAGGACGTGTCAGGAAATGGTATTAACCAAGGATTTCCAATAATTCCACATCAAAAATCAACGCAGAATAAGGTGCGATGCTGGCGCCGGCACCACGATCGCCGTAAGCCAATTGGTAGGGGATGTATAAACGCCATTTTGATCCGACCGGCATCAATTGCAGGGCTTCGGTCCAGCCGGCGATGACACCGTTAACGGCGAAGTCAATCGGTTGACCACGGTTGTAGGAAGAATCGAATACGGTACCGTCAATCAAGGTGCCGTGGTAGTGGGTTTTTACGCGGGAGGTGGCTGATGGTTTTTCGCCTTCGCCTTGTGTAACGACTTCATATTGCAAGCCAGAAGCAGTAACAACCACGCCCGGCTTTTTGGCGTTTTCAGCGAGGAAGGTTTCACCTTCAGCGGCCTTGGCTTTACCTTGGTCAGCCTGTTTGGCTTGCATACGTTGGCTGATTTCCTTAAAGGCGGCCTCAAGGTCGGTGTGGGCTACTGCGCTGGCTTTGCCTTCCAGTGCATCGATTACGCCTGCTGCAACGGCAGCCGCGTCGACACCTTCAAAGGGATTGGCGGCTAGCTGGTCACCCATTTGACGACCAACACCGTAGCTAACACGTTGTTCAACGGTGGTGTATTGCTCTGACATAAGTCATTTCTCACGTGAGGGTAAAAAAGGGCCGGCAGTCTATCATGATTTCCGGCCGCGCTTGCCGTCACTCACGGCTGAGGGTATCGGGTTCGGCGGTTGCTTCACCCTGCGTGTTGACTTCGCGGATGAAGATGCCCCAAAAGGCCATAAACAAGGCCGCGACCAAAGGCCCAACGACAAAGCCGTTGATGCCGAACAAGGCCAGTCCGCCCAAGGTAGATAGCAGCACAATATAGTCCGGCAGCTTGGTATCCCGCCCGACCAGGATAGGGCGCAGGACGTTATCAACCAGACCGATAACACCCGCTCCAAAGGCGACAAGGATCACCCCATCGACAGTTTCGCCTGTGGCAAACAGGTAGAGCGCCACGGGTAGCCAGATCAGTGCCGGGCCGACGGCGGGTATCAGTGAGGCAATCGCCATAAAGATGGCCCACAACAACGCCCCGGGAATACCCAATATCCAGAAGATCAATCCACCCAGGGCGCCTTGCACAATAGCGACGACCAAGTTGCCTTTGATGGTGGCGCGAGTGACTTCGGCAAACATGGAAAATAACATACGCTCGCGCGCATCACCCAAGGGCAATGCGCGAACCAGCAGTTCAATTAGTTTGTTGCCGTCGCGTAGCATAAAAAATGTGAGGTAAAGCATCAGGCAGAGATTTAGTACAAAACTGAACGCGTTCTGCCCAATGTTTAATGTTTGCCTGGCGAGAATTTTGCCGCTGCTCATAGCGGCGTCGGTGGCGGTTTCTTTGAGTTTATTCAGATCCACGCCGATGCGGTCCAGCGATTGTTCAACGGTTGGAAATGCTTCACGGAAGCGCTCGATATATTGCGCTGGTTTAATTTCACCTGCCTCGATTTTTTGATAAATAGCGGCGCCTTCATTTACCGCAGAGGTGATAACGAAGATCATCGGTAACACCACGATGACCATGCACAACAATAAGGTCAACAGGGCAGTCAGGTTGCGGCGGTTATTGAACCGTTGCAAAAGCTTTTGCTGCACCGGATAAAAAATTACCGCGATGGCGCAAGCCCAAAAAATCGGGCCAAAAAACGGACGCAACAACCATAGAAAACCGACCGACACCAGTAGCAGAAACAATATAAAGGTGCGGAGCTCCAGTTTTTCTTGTTTGATTTTTTCCTGCATGGTTGTGCCTCGGATGGGTAGGGTTGGCCTATACGGTAGGTGAGTGACCTGGGCATTTCAAGGAGATTTTTGAGCAAACGGAGCGCCATAGACTAGAGTTGTTAGATAGCTGACAAATTGCGTGCTTTTTGAGCACCGGGATGTGATGGTT